>JAMLHE010000012.1 GCA_023957315.1 Candidatus Kapaibacterium sp. | reverse complement strand
CTACAAATAACAATGAAATTTGATACAAAAATGGGCAGAACGCTCTTCTGTCCCTACAAATAACAATGAAATTTGATACAAAAATGGGCAGAACGCTCTTCTGTACCTACAAAAAACAATGAAATTTAATACAAAAATGGACAGAACGATGTTCTGTCCCTACAAAAACCAAACAAATTTCAAACAATATGGACAGAACGCTGTTCTGTCCATACAAAAACCAATGAAATCATAAACCCATCTATCAATTCAGAATGTCTTTCTTCAGAAAATATAGGTAGGAAAAGAGTGTTAGAATTAGGATTGTGGCAACAAAAATGCCTGTGTAGAGCATATTTAGTGTATAATCGGGGACTAAAACATCGTTGTCAACATAATTGAATGGGCTTATGAATCCAATATAGGCTGTTGATTCGGATACTTTGGAAATCAAATCCAAAAAGTATGTTCCCATTACAATTGCTACCGACAATGCGAACAATCCCCGTCCACGTTTAGCCACTGCGGAAATAACAAATCCGATTGAAGCAAATGTAAGTGATGTCAAAAATCCGTAGATTGAATGGATAAAAAAAGGAGTTTTTTCGTAATCATCGGTTTTGAAGACTTCCATACTTACAAATCCGGTCAATACTGCCACAGTATTCATTATAAATATAAGAGTTATGCAGGCGAGAACTTTGGCTCCGAATATTTCGGTGCGAGTCATGGGACGCGTGTATAGAAACTCTGCTGTTTTTTCAAATTCTTCATTTGCAAATAAGGATATTGACGTGAGTATGGAAAACATTCCCGTTAGTAAAATAATCAGCGGGCTATTTCTTATGACATAGAATCCTAATATGTTGGAGAGCTTCTCAATTTCCAGCCCGAAGCCTTTGAGCATAGGCGCCAAAAAGGGTTGATTCAAAAGCGGTTCAATATTTTTGAGAATACCTTCTGCCAAAAAGATTTCGAATAATGCCATATTGAGTACTATTAACCCGCAAATGAGTGTTAACCATATTAACATAGAGTTTTTGTAACGATATAATTCCATTTTGAATAGATTATAATTCATTGCCGGACTCCGCATTTTGGTAATAATGTAGAAATATTTCTTCTAAAGTGGGCTCTTCGATACTTATATTTTCGATTTTGAGATTGGCGAGATAGCTAATCAATTCGTTCATATCGCCATTAAATAAAAAATTCATATGATTATTAACTCTTTTAAAATCAACAATCGCGGGTAAATCCGGATTAATATTTTGATTATCGGACAAGGAAACGGATATTTTTTTGAGCATTTTTTTGCGTAATGCATCAATGCTTTCCAATTTAATTATCGAACCTTTTTGAATAATTGCGACTCTTGAGCAAATTTTCTGCACATCATTCAAGACATGAGAAGAGAAAAATATGGTGCATCCTCGCTCATTTTCCTTTTTGAATAATTCAAAAACTTTTGATTGGATTAATGGGTCAAGTCCGCTTGTCGGTTCGTCTAAAATCAATAGTTCCGGCTTATGAAGCAGTGATTGAATTAATGATACCTTTTTTTTGTTGCCTAATGATAAGTCTCTGATTTTCAGATTTGTCTTGAGGTCCAAATCGTCAGCGAGTTCATTTAATCTTTTGCTATCATTTACTCCGTAGAATCTTTGGGAGTATTCGAGGAGTTCTTTCACAGTCATTTTGTAGTAGTAATTTACTTCGGCAGGCAAATATCCGGTTTTGAATTTGATTTCTTTAGACTGTTTGAGTATATCATAACCGAGAACTTTCCCGGTGCCGGAATCGGGGAAAATGAGATTGAATAATAATCTGATTGTAGTTGATTTGCCTGCACCATTGGGACCGATAAATCCGAAGATTTCACCACGCTCGACTGTTAAATCCAAATTTTTAATTCCGATTGTTTTGCCGTAATTTTTACTCAGGCTGATTGTTTCAATTGCTTTCGATTTTTCCATTTTTAGAAGTATAATTTTCTAACAATAATCATCAATTTACATATTTAAAACAAAGGAGCTGAATCATTATGAAACAGCCCCGATTTTTTTTTCTGTCCGAAAGAGTTTAATCTTCCATCAATTCTTTTTCTTTGACTTCGAGCAGTACATCAACACTTTTGACGTATTCGTCGGTGTGTTTTTGAATTTCCTCTTCGCCGCGTTTGCGGTCGTCTTCGGTGACAATTTTGTCCTTTTCGGCTTTCTTGAGTGCATCAATTCCGTCGCGACGAACGCTGCGGATTGCTACACGAGCTTCTTCGGCGTACTTTTTGCACATCTTGACGAAGTCTTTTCTGCGTTGTTCTGTCAGTGGCGGTACCGGAATACGAATGACTGTGCCGTCGTTTTGCGGGTTGAATCCGAGGTCAGCTGAGCGAATCGCTTTTTCAATATCTTGGATGATTGAGCGGTCGTATGGCTGAATGAGTATGGTTCGGGCATCGGGAGCCGATACGCCACCCACTTGTGACACAGGCGTTGGAGTGCCGTAATAGTCAACAGTTACGCCATCAATCAATGATGACGATGCTCTGCCTGTGCGGACTTTTGCCAATTGTTGTTTGAAAAAATCTACAGATTTAATCATATTGGCTTTAATTTCTTCTACTAATTCTTGGTTAAACATTTTGACCTCTATTGTTTATCTCTGACTAATGTACCTATTAATTCGCCCTGAATCAGCCTTTTCAAATTACCACGCTGGTTGATATTGATGACTGACATGGGCAGATGATTTTCGTGGCATAGTGTGATTGCTGTGTGGTCCATGACTCTAAGGTCTTTTTCTATAACTTCGCGGTATGTAATTTCGTCAAATTTTACAGCATTTGGGTTTTTCTCGGGGTCGCTGTCGTAAACACCGTCCACTCGAGTTGCTTTGATTATGACTTGTGCTTCGATTTCGATAGCACGTAACACAGCGGCAGTATCAGTTGTAAAGTAAGGATTGCCTGTACCGGCACCGAAAAGCACTACTCGATTTTTCTCGAGGTGGCGAATGGCGCGACGTCTGATGAGCGGTTCGGCAATTTGTTCCATTTTGATTGCAGTCTGCAGACGAGTTTGGACACCCAACTCTTCGAGAGCATTTTGGAATGCTATGGAATTAATGACAGTCGCCAGCATACCCATTTGGTCACCGGAAACTTTGTGGATGCCGTGAGCGGCGGCTTGAACACCTCTGAAGATGTTCCCGCCACCGATTACGATACCAATTTGAACTCCCAAATTATAGATTTCGGCAATTTCTGCGGCAAATACTTTTAGCACTGTCGGGTCAATTCCGAATTGGCGTTCGCCCATCAAGGCTTCGCCGCTCAATTTAAGAAGTATTCTACTGAAAGCTATCATTTGTATTGTTCTTTTTTTTATTGATTAGGATTCGCCGAGTGCGTATCTTGCAAAACGATTGATTTTAACTTCTGAGCCTGTGAGTTCGGAAATTTGTTTGATTACGTCGTTTACCGAAATGCTGCCGTCTTTGACGAAAGCTTGTTCGATAAGACAATTTTCAGTAAAGAATTTATCGAGTTTGCCTTGTGCAATTTTTTCGGCGATTTCAGGTTTTTTGCCCGAATCAATTGCTTGTTGCTTGTAGATTTCGAGTTCTTTTTCCAATGTCGATTGGTCAACTTGGCTTCTGTCAATGAACTGAGGATTCATCGCTGCAATTTGCATTGCAATGTCGCGAATTGAAGCTACAGCTTTGTCATTGACATTTGCGATTGCAACGTCTAATAAGACTGCGAGCTTGTTTCCGGCATGAATATATGTAGAAATGAAGCCTTCTGAAGTCCAATGTTCAAATTTTCTGATTTCAATTTTTTCGCTGAATTTAGACAAAATACTATTGTAAAGTCCTTCGACAGAATCGCCATCTACGCTGACTTTCATCAAATCATCAACATTTGTAATATTGTTATTAAGTAAAGCATTAGCTACTATATTTACAAAATCGTCAAATTCTTGATTTCTGGCAACGAAGTCGGTTTCGCAATTCACTTCGACCATAACAGCGTTTTTGTTGTCATTTTTGGAAATAGCAACAATCATACCTTCGTTAGCAATTTTGTCTGCACGTTTAGCAGCCGAAGCCGCTCCTCTTTTTCTAAGAACTTCGATAGCAATCGTGATATCGCCATCTGCTTCGACCAATGCTTTTTTGCAATCAGCCATACCTGCGCCTGTTTTATCGCGAAGGTCTTTAACCATAAGAGCTGAAATTTCTGCCATGATTTTAAATTATCTCAATTATTTTAACAAAATATTAATTTTCAGTTGTTGCAGCGTCAGATTGGTTAGCGTTAGCTACCGGAGCTTCTGAAGCTGGTTTCTGTGGAGCGTTAACAGCCGGAGCGTCTGAAGCCTGTTTTTGCGGAGCGTTATATCTTGGAGTTGCTTGTCCAGTACGAGCCGGTGGTCTTCTTTCTCTTAATTTACGTCTTACCTTTGGATCGTCTTCGGTGTCAACTTCAGTTTCTTTGTCAATTCTTTCGCCGTCAGCAGCAAGTTCTGCCATTTTAACTTTGGCAATGCGCGAGCCTTCGATAATTGCATCAGCTAATATACCAGCAACGAGTTCTACAGTCTTGATTGAATCGTCGTTTGCCGGAATTGGGTATTCTACTTCTTCGGGGTCAACATTAGTGTCAACGATTCCGATTACGGGAATACCTAAGATTTTTGCTTCTTTAATCGCCAAGTGTTCTTTCTTAGTATCAACAACGAACAATGCTCCGGGGAGTTTTGTCATAGATTCGATACCGCCAAAGACTTTGCGAAGTCTGTCGCGTTCGCGACCGAGAAGTAATCTTTCTTTTTTGGTGATTTTTTCAAATGTGCCGTCAGTTTCCATCTTGTCAATGGTATTTAGGCGTTTGATGCTTTTTCTGATAGTGGTGAAGTTAGTCAACATACCGCCCAACCATCTTTCGGAAACGTAGTTGATTTCGGCTTTGTTAGCTGATTCTTCGATAGCAAGTTTGGCTTGTTGTTTAGTTCCGATGAAAAGCACCGAACGACCACGTGAAGTGATGTCGTAAATTGCTTGACGAGCTAAATCTAAAAGCACTTGAGTTTTACGCAAGTCAATGATGTGAATACCGTTGCGTTCGGTAAAAATGAATTGAGCCATCTTAGGGTTCCAACGACGGGTAAGATGACCAAAATGCGCTCCAGATTCGAGGAGTTGTTCGATTGATACTGAATGTTCCATTAATGAACTCCAAAATATATGAGTGTTGTACTTCTGTCGCTTTCATCCCTGTTATTCAGCATTTGCCACACCTAACAAGTCCAACGACATGATTAATTATATTCTATCTTAAAAATCTGATTAACAAAAACCCGCATAACAGCGGGAAATTGTTGAAATTGTCTTAACGTTTAGAGAATTGGAAGCGTTTACGAGCTTTTTTCTGACCGTATTTTTTACGTTCAACCATTCTCGGGTCACGAGTCATGAGACCGGCTTGGCGGAGTGGCGAACGCATTTCTTCGTCGTATTCGACCAATGCTCTTGCTATACCGAGTTGGATAGCTCCTGTTTGACCGGAGATACCACCACCGCGGACAGTGACGCTAACGTCAAATTTGCCTTCGGTGCCTGTTACCATGAACGGTTTAACTGCTTCAATTCTATTTAGGTCAACCGGGAAATAAGTGTCGAATTCTCGCTTATTCACAGAAACTTTTCCTGTTCCGGGAGTAACCATTCTAACCTGCGCTACGGATGTTTTTCTTCTTCCGGTTGCTGTGAGTGCTTTCATAAATTATTATCCCTCTATTACTATTTATATTTCAATTCTAAATTTCTTGGCTTTTGAGCTTCGTGCGGATGCTCATTACCGACATAGATTTTCAATTTCTTGATAATCTGTCTGCCAAGTCTATTTTTGGGCAACATACCTTTGATGGAATGTTCGAGAACTCTTTCAGGTTTTGTATTCATTACATCTTTGAAAGTGTCCAATCTCACACCACCCGGATAGCCCGAATGCCTAAAGTAAGTTTTTTGCTCCGGGCGTTTACCCTGCAACATTATCTTCTCTGCATTTAAAATAACGACGAAATCACCATTATCTACATGAGGGGTGAATGTTGCCTTATGTTTGCCGCGCAATAAAATTGCAACTTGTGTAGATAACCTACCGACAGTTTGCTCGGATGCGTCAATTACCCACCAATCTCTTGTTACGTCTTCTTTACGTAACGACTTCGTCATTTTTGCTGAAGGTACCACTTAAATCTCCAAATAAATCACAATCAATACAGTTTACAAAAATAATAATATTAGTTGAACTGACAAAAATTATTTTTCAACAATGATTGACTAATATATTTCAAAGAGCTTATGAAGTATATCTTCGCTTTTTATTATAATGCCAATTTTGAGACCGTCAGCGGTGAATAGCGGGTTTTCGCAATTCAGCAAATCCGAGACCAATTGCGTTTGCTCTGATTCGCTAAGTATAGTATTATACGAAATTGCAGATTTTTTTGCAAACTTTATCAGGACTTGTTCGAATTGTTTATCAGAACTGAGGCTTTTTTCTTCTGTTAGTTCGTGGATTAGCTCTTTAAAGATGATAGATTCTCTGCCTTGAACTATGTATTGCGGTACTGAATTGATGCTAAGTATGTCGCCTTCTATATCAAATTCAAATCCGATAGTGTTCAAATCCTTTCGGATTTTGCTTACAATGCCCATTTCTATGGGAGTGAGCGAGACAACAAGCGGGAAAATTAGTATTTGTACTGCACGTGAAGCGGAATTTGAAGCAGCTTTCCGGATTTTTTCAAAGATGACTTTTCGTGATGCACGAGATTGGTCTAAGATGAACAAGCCGCCATTGAAGTCAGCCAAGATGAATTTTCCGTCAATTTGCATAGTTTTGCCGAAGGATTTTTGTTCCGAATTTGCATTTAAATCCAATTGTAGTACACTATCTCCGTTTTTTCGCTCGAAAATTTCATCGTACGCAGAACGCCAATTTGAGCCGGAAATTGAGCCGTGAGACACGAAATCCTTCCTTGCCGGGAAATCATGATACTGCCGATTATGATTTTCTATTATTTCTCCGGTAACTGTATTCACCAATATTTTCGCACCTTTTTCAGAGTCTGAGGTACTGATAAAAGGTGAATGTGAAGCCACAAGGTCCGGCACAAATACTGGTGCTAAATCATTATCGGACAATGTGTTTGCCACAGAATTCATCAATAAATTATATATGTATCGCTCATCTTCAAATTTGACTTCATGCTTCTGTGGGTGGACGTTGACATCGACTCTCGAAAAATCAATCGTCATATTAATGATGAAGAGCGGCTTTTGATTTTTTTCAAGCAGATGTTCATATGCAGAAAACACTGCATGATTGAGTGATGGCGAAAATATTGGTCGGCGATTTAGATATAGAAATTGTCCCGAGCGATTTTGCCGAGATAGTGATGGCTTGCCGATATGCCCTTCAAAGCTGATATAATCGTTTTTGAAATTGAGTGGAATAACTTCGGCGGCATAGTGTTCACCCAATATCTGCGCAATTCGCTCGATATCGCCTTGCTTGGGAGAATCGAAAATCAAATTATCATCGTCATAAAAAGTGAATCGAATTTCGGGGTAAGCTAAAGCGATTTTCGTAATAGTATCGGAAATATGCCTGAATTCAGTGAGATTTGATTTCAAAAATTTGCGTCGAGCGGGAACATTGAAAAACAGGTTCCGGACTATAATCTGAGTGCCTTTGTCGCAATTCACAGGTTCGATTACTATTTCGGAATTCGGTTCGGCAATGAGTTTGTAGCCGAATTTGTCAATTTCACGCTTAGTTTTGATTTCTACATGAGAAACCGAGCAAATCGAAGCGAGTGCCTCTCCCCTAAACCCGAATGTGCGTATTTCGTCCAAATCGCTGACTGATAGAATTTTGCTTGTAGCATGGCGGCGAACACTCAAGGCGAGATCTGTTTCGGACATTCCTCTGCCATTGTCAATAATATGGATGAGTGATTTTCCGGCATTCTTGACAAATATACCGATACTATCAGCACCTGCATCAATAGAGTTTTCGACCAATTCCTTGACTACAGATTCGGGTCGTTGAACGACTTCACCTGCCGCAATTTGGTTGGCAATGAAATCCGGTAATATTTTTATGTAATTTTCCAACCTTTAAATTTACCTATAATTACAATATCGTTTTCCACAAGTCTTCCACTTTTTGCAAATATCAGGTTAATAACAAATTAAAACAATAGTTCCCAAAATCGTCATATTTTATTAAAAGAGAATAATATGAAAAGTATATATGATAAAACAGTTGATGTCTTAATGTTCAGAGAAGGTTCTGACGAAGACAGCAACTCAAGAGCACCAATAATAACCACAGGCTCTATAGTTTGGGGTGTGCTGCTACGTGCGACAATAGTATTGATTGCTTTCTTCTTTTTGATGGATTCTATCAGAGGCAACGACTATTGGTGGGTTTCTCTGTTTTTCATTTGGGCATTTGTAGCCTTTCCGGCATACCGTCAATATGAGAAATATGCTAAACGAATCGAAAATTTCGCCGAAGAAACGCTTTGTGGCTCGTGTAAACACTTCAACAAAGGAGCCCAAAGTTGCAATATTTATGATGAACACGTGAGCAAAGACTACATTCCTTGCGAAGGTGAAAGCTGGGAACCATACTAAAATTACTCTACGATTTTCGTCAATTTGAAAATGCCTTTCGGTTGGGACTCGAAATAAAAAGTCTTATTCAAAGCTGTATATCGCCAAACATCGAAGCTTTTGGCATTTATCAGTTCCTTTTTGATATTGTCGGGTGCACCAAATAATATATAAATTTTGCCTTTATCGGTTTTGGAGCCGTCTCGTTGTGTTATAGTTTGGAAATTGAAAAATGCGAAATCAACTCTGCTAAAGTATTGCGTCAAAGCCTCATTGTATGGTGTCAGTGGTGTCGGGTCTTTCAATTTCCAAAATTCGAGGAATTTTCTCCGCTTTTCCTCCTTATTTCCGGATTTCATGGCTTCAAAATCTTCATCATTCAACAAATAAAATGTCGAATTTATGGCATAGTCCAAATCGCGCAATGCTAAGGGCATATCATGCCAAAGCACCTTAAACTCAATTTGTGAAGTATCACGAGAACCATCTTTATAAACTGCTAAGGTATAATCACCCGGCAATAAGGACTGTTCGGGCAATTCAAGTCGCAACATTCCATAATTCAAATCGAACATTTTTTCGGTAAATCCTGCTACTCTAATGAAAATTGGTTCTTCGTTTATGACAAGCCCGTCAGACTGAATCAATTCCATTCTACCACTCAATTTGAAATCATCAACATTATAAAGCATTTCCGAATCAGCCTTACTTTGGAGAATAAAATTGAAGCTGTCGAATTCATTTGCATAGGATAATGGTATCAAAATAGTAGAATTATCAGCAGAGAAGGCAACGTTGCCACCCAAAATGAAGGGAGAATAGATGAACTCACTAATTCCGGGATTTTTAGTAACAAATACGGGTTTAGAAATCAGTGGTTTTCTTGAAAAGTCTTCAGGATTCAATGTTAAATCAACTGCATGAGTTTTTTTGTCATAGGCATCTAATAATGTAATCTGAGTGTTATAAATTCCGGGCATCATGTTGAATAGCACAAAGCCGACAGCAAATTTATCCTTCGATTCGGTATCCTCATAACGATTTACATATATGGTATCTTTCCATCGGATTCTGTTTCTGATAATACCATCAGAATCCTTCATGATTATTTCAATTGAAGGAGTAGCAGAAAATTGATTCTCTCTATCGCTCTCAGTTGCTTTGACGAAGCTAAGAGTATGATGAACGATTTTGAACATCAATGTTATTTCAATCGAATCATTGCCTGCGATAGGTTGATAGAATGATTCAGCATACATTTTCGTACCGTATGAATAGTATGTGCTCCTATCGGAAAAACCCTGGGCATTGATATGCAGTTGGAATAAAAATATTATTGATATTATGCTTATTATAAGTTTCATTATTATGCTCCGTATTCATCCAGAAAATCTCGTAAAATTAAAGCAGCAGCAATTTTATCTTTTTGTCCTTTCTCACTGCGAGTGCTTTTCTTTTTTCCGATTTCAATCATAGTTTCTGTAGCTCTTTGTGAAGTAAAAGATTCATCAATCGTAGAGACGTCAAAGTCAGTATTTTGTGACAATTTGTTTATGAAGTTCGATAACTTTTTGCTGAATTTTTCATTTTGAGTATGCCAAACAGGAACACCAACTACAATATGCTTAATTTTCAATTCAGCAAGTTTTGAAGTCAAAAGCTCCCAAAATTTGGGCGAAGTATAATCAAGAGTATCCGAAGGTGTGATGCTGATATGGAGTTCGTCGCAATATGCAAGTCCGACTCGTTTCAAACCGAAATCAATCGCTGCGACTCTGTGACCGATAATATTTGGCTTAATCTGTTCTTTCATTTAGCTTTAGTAATGTTTTGGGGGGAATTATCGGGAAAATGAACTTGCATTCAGTCCCGACTCCAATTTCGGAATTAATTTCGAGCTTTCCACCATGCAATTCGACAACATGTTGCATAATCATAGTACCGATGCCACTTCCGCCTGTTTTCCGTCCTGTGGTGAAATATGGAATCATCATTTTTGCTAAAGTTTCGGGTGTCATTCCTTTGCCATTGTCTTTGATACTGATTTCGACATTTGCATTAATTCGAATTGCATTAATTTGTATCAATCCATTTCTGCTATCGGTAGCCTTGATAGAATTTTCGATTGCATTGCGAATTGCCCTGATGATTTTTGCTTTATCACAATAAAACATGATAGATGGAGTGTGATTTTCGATTGTTACATTTGGAAACATTGTATCATCGAACTCGCTCAAAACTTCGTTGCAAATGACATTTATGTCGTGCTTCGAGTAATCGACTTTGTCGCTTCTACCCACAGTTACTATATCACGAACTCTATGAATCAAGAGCTTGACTTGGTGCAGAATCCGAGTCTTCTTTTTGACCATATCGGGGAAATCATCACATTCGATTTGCTCCGCATTCAGTTTTATGGTCGAAAGATTCGTTTGCATATCGTGAGCAATTTGCGCCCAATTCGAAATCCTCTTGCGTTGTAGTTGCTCAGTGATGTCAACGCCTGTGAAAAATACGCCACGGAATCTTCCGGCTATATTTCGTAAAATAATCGTCTTACACATCCATTCCCGAGAATCAGCGCCAATTTCGATGTTAATGCGTTCAGTTAGGTTGCTTCGAGATTCGAAGCTGCTATTCAGCAAACTCGAAATCTCTTTATAGCTTTCATTTTTGAAATAGAATTCGAAATATTTTTTCTTAGGCGTAGCTTTCGTAATGCCAAGTATATCCCTTGCCATAGCGTTGTATAATACCAATTTGCCATTTTTGTCAATAAAAATCATAAATCCGATACCCGGCAAATCAATCATTTCGCGGAATAGTCGGCGCTGATGCCTGTATAATTGTACAAATATTATCAATGTTAATATGAACAAAAAAGCGACAAGATATTCTTTCACACCTTCGACAACGCGATTGAACAGCCATAAATTATTTTCTTTAATATTGAAAGCAACCGATAGTGAATTGGATGAAATTATGAAATGATTGCCGTAATCATAAAGTTGAAGTTCCTCGTTTTCAGGAAATTTGATATTGAATGTGGCAACTGAAATAATTTTTCCGTAAGAATCAATCATTACAATTCCATTCGCAAAAAGTACTACATATGAATCAAGGCTTTTCAATAAAGCTCGTGGGAATAACATATAACTTGGCAATTCGATTCGCGAAATTTCCGTAAGATTATTATTGGTATTGATTGTTGAAATCACAAATTCATATTTGTCCGATTGGTTCGTAACGTAAGTCACTTGAAGATTCTCTTCATCAAAATTGAAATTTAGCAGCCGCATAGAAGTATTCACCCAAAATGCAGATAGTGCCGCAAAAGATTCTAAAGCAACGGATTGGATGAAAGTTTGATTGGAATTATGCTCAGAGCTGATAAAATAAAGGTGATGATTATTGTTGAGAACTAAATTTTCGTCGAATGAAACAAACTTATTTCGCGACTGAAGTATTTCAGTGCCGGTGATGTAAAGAGCATCGGCGCTGTTTCGCTCTTTGACTACGCCTACTATTTCAATATTTTGTACATTTGGAGATAATATAAAAGATTGAGTGAATTCACTTTCTGATTCAATTTTTGATAATGAATTTAAACCCAAATTGAAACGATACAATCTCCCTGCAAAAACAAAAAGCAAATCATCATCAATTTTCCCGAGAATTTCAGTATTAAATTGAGACTGAATGCCCTCTCGCAAATCAAAAATCGGATAAATATTAAATTCCAAATTGCTGTTCATAATGACTAAGGAGAATTGGAAATCGGAGATAGTCAGCATAAAAAGATGCTCGTCGAGCAACTTTTTGTTCATAATTCTACGATTTTGGAGAGTGATACTTTGTGACTCAGATTTGTCGGCACTTTTCAAGACGGAAATCATCTCGTCAGCTTCGGCAAAATCAGACTTGATTTGAAAAGTAACGGAAGTTGAATCTCCATTAGCATTTGAAATTAGTTCGCTTGATTGGTAAAACTCACCAATTTCCAGCTTAAAAGGATAAATCCGGTCATTTGAATAGACCGAATTAGCTGATAAAAGCAAAAATATGATAAAGTAATACATCTTCATTTTAAGTTAGCTACGTTCGATTATCAAACAAACGCAATATACGGCAATTCCTTCATTTCGCCCAACGAAACCCATCTTTTCATTTGTTGTTGCTTTGATGTTTATATTCGCCGGTTCAATCTCGCAAACCTTCGCAACACTATTTTTCATAGCTTCTTTATATAAGTATAGCTTTGGCTTTTCGAGATTGATAGTAGCGTCAATGTTGCCGATAGCATAATTTTTTGTACGAATCAATTCTACACATTTTGCGAGTAATTCCATACTATCGCAATCCTTGTACTTCGTGTCTGTATCGGGGAAATGGTCGCCAATATCACCGAGACCGGCAGCACCAAGTATTGCATCAATAATAGCATGAGCGAGCACATCGCCATCACTATGGGCAACGGTGCCTATTTCGGACTCGATTGGGATTCCGCCCAGTATAAATGATTCGTTTGGTGCTAGTTTGTGAACATCGTAACCAAATCCAACTTTCATTATGAAAACTCCAACAAAATAATAATAGCAAAACTAATAAAAAAACTTAAATGCCTGACTTTGGCACATATAATAATGTATAAAATTGAATAAGTTTTATTACAACAATTTAGTCACTACAAATATTAATTTTATGTAACAATAAACTGCATTAAATAGCTCCTTCTGTACGATTTTGCTTTTTTATATTACTTCATTTCGCTATTTTTGTAGTATGATATTTAGTTTTATGTGATTTTATTATCATTATACGTGAATTTATTAAAAATATATTAAGATTATGATTAGAGGATAACATGCCTGAAATTCTAAAAAAATATGGCAAAATCAAAGAGACACTCGACTATGCCTCTACTGATGTGAAATCTACCGGTATTACCGTAATTCAAGTTGGGTCTGCAACATGTGAAAATGCTGCAGGAGCAGAAGCAGTAAAATTTGAATTCCAAAAGCTTATCAATGCTTCCGGAAGAGATAATATCGTCATCAAACAAACAGGATGCACTGGTAGATGTTCACAAGAACCAATAGTTGGTGTGTTTGCACCTGATAATTTTCCGGTAAAGTACAAGCAAGTAACAGTTGACAAGGTAGCAGAAATTTTTCAGAGCCACGTATTAGGTGGTACTCCGGTTGTTTCGCTTATGTTAGACAAAAACACAAATATAATTTACGAACACATTATAACCTTTTGTGAAACGAATTACGAAAAAAGACCCGACCACTTAGAATTAAGTGAATTATTCCAAGAACGCTTAGCACATCACGGCATAAGCAATGAACGCGTCAGGGTTTTGAAAGGCGGCAATATTGGTTTATCTCGATTTGAAGATGATGACCAACATGCTATTATGATAGTTTTCCCTGAAAATGTGATTTACAGATATGAAACTGTAGATGAAATGGATGAAATAATCAAAGAGCATATCATTGACAAAAGTATCAGCCAGAAACACCTCATTCATACTGAAAAATTGACCGAAGAATACATGAAATTCTACGGTGACGTTTCATTTTTTAACAAGCAATCACGCATTACGCTACGCAATTGCGGCATAATTGACCCTGAAAATATCACAGATTACATCCATGCACAAGGATATAAGGCACTTGCCTTAATACTCGAAAAGAATGACCCTGAATGGATTATAACCGAAATTTTGGAATCCGGGCTGCGTGGCAGAGGCGGCGGCGGATTTCCGGTCGGTGCAAAATGGCGCAATACGCGTACATTGAAGCAAGACCCGATTAAATATGTGATTTGCAATGCTGACGAAGGCGACCCGGGAGCATTCATGGATAGAAGTGCACTCGAAGGTGACCCATTCTCGATTATTGAAGGTATGACAATCGGTGCTTTTTCCATGGGAGCAAGCAAAGGTTACCTTTATATTAGAGCTGAATATCCGCTTGCAATTGCAAGAATTGAAAATGCAATCAAAATTGCGAGAGAATATGGATTTTTGGGTAAAAACATCTTAGGCTCGGGATTTGATTTCGATTTGGAAATCAGACTTGGTGCAGGTGCATTTGTTTGTGGCGAGGAAACTGCATTGATTCACTCAATCGAAGGATTAAGAGGTCAACCGAGAATTCGCCCTCCATACCCGTCACTTTCGGGCTTATGGGGACACCCGACTTGTATTAACAATGTCGAAACTTGGGCAAATATCCCTCCTATTATTATATATGGCGCTGAATGGTTCAACAGAATCGGTACAGCCGGAAGCAAAGGAACTAAAGTTTTTGCTCTTGCGGGCAAAGTTAAGAATACCGGATTGATTGAAGTTCCAATGGGAACCACACTTAGAGAAGTAATATTCGATATTGGCGGCGGCGTATTTGGCGATAACGATTTCAAAGCCGTTCAAACCGGTGGTCCATCAGGTGGTTGTATTCCCGAGCATCTTATTGATACACCGATTGACTATGAATCACTAAAAGAAGTCGGCTCTATGATGGGTTCCGGTGGTATGATAGTGTTAGACCATACTGACTGTATGGTTCAAACTGCAAGATTTTTCCTCGAATTCACTCAAGATGAATCATGCGGAAAGTGTCTCCCATGCCGCGAAGGTACGCTTAGAATGCTCGAAATCTTAGAGCGCATTACCTCAGGACATGCCGTCATGGCAGATTTGGATAAATTGTATCGTCTCGGAAATATGATTAAGAAAACATCTCTTTGCGGGCTCGGGCAATCTGCTCCAAATCCCGTATTGAGTGCTATCGAAAATTTCCGTGAAGAATTTGAAATACATATTAAAGAACATAGATGCCCAACACAAAAATGCTCGAAACTTATTAGCTATCACGTTATAGCGGATAAATGTACAGGCTGTACTTTGTGTGCCCGACGTTGCCCGGTGCTTTGCATCACAGGTGGACGTAAGCAAGTGCACGAAATCATACAATCACAATGTATAAAATGCGGCGAATGCTTTAATGTATGCAAGTTTGATGCTATTCAAAAAATATAATTAAGAAGGAAAATGAAATGAAATATATAAATGCAGTTATTGACGGATTATCGGTATCGGTTGAAGAAGGCAAAACCATAATGGAAGCCGCTGACAGTATTGGCTCACACGTTCCGAGATTGTGCTTTCACCCGGTACTCTCGACTGAAGGCGCTTGCAGAATTTGCGTTGTTGATGTAGAAGGCTATAATAATCACTTACCGGCTTGTGCTACTAAGCTTCAAGACGGAATGATTATCACAACTAACAGCCCAAGCCTCCGCGAAACTCGCAGAGATTTGGTCGAGTTATTATTAGACAATCACCCAAAAAATTGCTTGACTTGCGAACGTGACGGCAATTGCGAATTACAAAATTTATCGTATAAATTAGGTGTCCGAGAACGCTTGTTCGAAGGTTGGAGAAAAGAATTCAAATTTGATGATTCTAACGTTTCGGTGCTTCGTGATGCCGAAAAATGTATCTTATGCAAAAGATGCGTTCGAGTATGTTCCGAAGTTCAAGGTGTTCATAATTTGAGCCAAATGTTTAGAGGCGTAAAAACCGTTGTGTCTCCGGCTTTTATGGCTCCCATGGATGAATCTGTTTGTATCAAATGCGGACAATGTATCAATGTTTGCCCAACGGCTGCTTTCATCGAGCGCGATGAAACTGACAAAGTGTGGGAAGCAATCAATGACCCAAGCAAATTTGTTGTGGTTCAGACTGCACCGGCTATTAGGTCTGCTATCGGCGAGGGTTGGGACATGCCGTATTCTACAAGCTGGACAGGCAAAACAGTCGCAGCACTTCGCAGATTAGGATTTGATGCAGTATTTGATACTGATTTCACAGCGGATTTGACTATTATTGAAGAATCACATGAACTCATGGAAAGATTGAAAAGCGGCGAAAATTTGCCGATGATTACATCTTGCTCGCCGGGATGGATAAATTTTGTAGAACATTTTTATCCTGAACTATTGCCAAATGTATCATCTTGCAAATCTCCGATGCAAATGCTTTCGACATTAGCAAAAACATATTATGCCGAAAAGACTCATAGAGACCCGAAAGACATTTATGTAGTCGCGGTAATGCCATGTGTAGCCAAAAAGTTTGAAGCTACACGCCCCGAGCATTTTTCGCCAAACGGTTACCCATACACAGACGCTGTGATAACCACTCGCGAGCTAATATGGATGATTAAAGCATACGGAATTGATTTCGTAAAATTGCACGAAGATGAGTTCGATGTTCCATTAGGGACTTCATCCGGTGCAGGTGACATTTTCGGAGCAACAGGCGGCGTTATGGAAGCCGCTTTGCGTACAGCTTACGAAAAAATCACAGGCGAATCAATCGAAAACTTAACATTCACCGAAGTCAGAGCAGTTGAAGGTTTGCGAGAAGCGACAATTGACATTAAGGGAACTTTGGTCAACGTTGCTGTGGCAAACGGATTGAATAACGCAAAGATAATCTTGGAAAAAGTCAAATCGGGCGAAAAGCAATTCCATTTGATTGAAATCATGGCTTGCCCAGGTGGATGCGTCAACGGTGGCGGTCAACCGATTCCGCATGTCAACAAATTCATTTATCCATTGGATAAAGACCTTGTCAAAAAGCGCCAACAAGCACTATATTCGATTGACGAAGCGAAAACATTACGCAAATCACACGAGAACCCTGCAATTCTTGAGCTATACAAGGAGTTCTTAGAAGCGCCCGGTAGCCATATTGCACACGAACTTTTACATACAACTTATTCAGAAAAATCGCCGAAGGGGATAAAATAATGTGTACAAATAAAAAATATACGCTAAGTGATGAAATCGTTGACTATATCAACGAATGTTTGGTCAAAGAACATCCCGAATCATATTTGATTGCAATTTTGCACAAAGTCCAAGGGATTTACGGATTCTTGTCGGAAATACATTTGGACGAAGTAGCGCATCTATTGCAAGTGCCAACAGCCAACGTTTACGGAGTTGCAACATTCTACCATTACTTCAGACTCAAACCGAGAGGGCAATTTGCCATTTCCGTTTGCATGGGGACAGCATGTTTCGTCAAAGGTGCAGATAGCGTCTTGACATCTTTCAAGAGCGAATTGGGTATTGATATGGGCGAAACAACCTCAGACGGGCTATTCTCGCTCGAAGGCACTCGTTGTATCGGTGTTTGTGCATTGGCTCCGGTAGTTACAATCAACGACCGCGTTTACAGCAACGTCGTTTCGCAACAAGTATCACAGATATTGAACGAAATCAAAGCAGCTGAGAGAGTGTAAACTTGGATTTATAATTAGTGAAAGTGGCTGTCCCAAAAGGGCAGCCGCTTTTTTTTGCTTAAATTTGGTTGATTTGCAAAAATTATTTATGTTTAAAAAACAGGGCTTTACACAAATAGAATAGTGTTTAGTGTATGAACAGTGGAAATTCCGTTTGGGATTGTGCCACATTTTTATAAAGTTTTTTAGGGAGTATTTATATGAAAAAAAGCATACTAAACATCTGTATCATTTTCATGATAAGTCTTTTATCTATATTCACACCGGAAATGAAGTCCCAAAATCCTGAATGGATGTATTTTCATGATATACTGGATCCGGATGAAATTACAGCAATTGACAATAGTATATATTTGACTGAGGACTATAATAGAGTTATTAGAATCAATTTAGAAAACTTAGAAATTGATACAATAGCACATATTTCTGCTGTAAGTGGCATTGTACATGATAAAGAGAAAAATATTTGGATGTCAACCAGATTCAATGGGATTTACAAATACTCAAATGGCAATCTTGAAAATTTTACTTCAAGCAATTCGGGGCTTCCTGATAGCAGAGTTTATGATTTAGCCGTTGATAATAATAATAATATTTGGTGTGCTACAAGACAAGGACTTGCAAAATATGACGGTACTGATTGGGAGGTTTACCATTTTGAACATCTTGAAACCAACGGATATATTTATCGTTTGGCGATTGATAAAGACGGTTCAATCTGGGTAATAAATCATTATTCCCCATACATAATTGCCAAGTTTAATAATGGTGAGTTTACCCCTTATAACGGTGAAAATACAGGTATTACAAGTATCAATTGGTCATGGGATATTGATATTGATTCTAAAGGAAACAAGTGGTTTGTTGCCGGAATTCGACAATCCGATTCATTAGGTGGATTGATTATTTATGATGGGGATGTCTGGTCTATCTATGATAAGCATAATTCGGAAATTTCTGACCACCAATTTGTAGCGCTTGCCATTGACAGTAATGATATAATATGGACAGGAAGTTATTACAGCGGATTATATAGATTCGATGGTGAAAATTGGACAAACTTGAATAGTTCAAATTCGGGCTTAACAGCCAATGATGTTCGTTCAATATCAGTTGATAAATATAATAACAAATGGATAATTAATATAAATGAAGCTGCTGGCAATGAATATGTTCTTGAAGTTTACAATGAAGGTGGAGTGCTATTGCCATCAAATGTAGAAGAAGTACTCAGAAAAAAAAGTGAAATATCCCCTCGCATCTATCCAAATCCTGCAAGTGAAATCATAACAGTTTCAGATATTGTGATGCGACAACGAAAATTTACGATTACAAATATTCTTGGACAAGTTATGTTAGGTGGTGAATTCTATCAGGAGATAAACATTTCTACGTTACCAAAGGGATACTATCTCTTGCATTATGAACAATTTCATCTTAACTTTTTTAAAATTTAAAAAAACGAACTAATTCTTTCTTGGGAAAACACGACGCCAAATTTCTTTTCTAAGCAATGAAATCGGGTCAGGATTTTTGGGTATATAAAATAAAACCCAAAAATACACGACAGAAAACAAATGAAACAGAGAATATACATAGACACTTCAGTAGTTGGCGGTTACTTTGACGAAGAATTCAAAGAGGCGACCATAAAGCTATTTGAGCGACTCGACAACAAAGAAATTATTTTTGTGATTTCCGACTTACTTGACCTTGAATTAATTAACGCACCAAAAATAGTAAGAGAACACCTATTAAAATACTCGGCAGATAAATTTCAAAGAGTGGAACTGACCGAAGAAGCTATAAAACTAGCGGATGCATATATTGACAAAAAAGTAGTTGGTGTAACAAGTTTGGAAGACTGCCGTCATATAGCTTTAGCGACCATTCATAAAGTGGATGTTTTAGCAAGTTGGAATTTTAAACATATAGTAAATCTTGACAGAATTAAGGGCTACAATTCTGTGAATTTACGACTTGGTTATTCAATGATTGAAATTAGAAGCCCTAAAGACTTAGTAAATTATGGAAACGACTAAAAAAGAGAAACAGTTTGATGCTGTAAAAATGATGAGGGAAATCAGGACCAAAATTAGTTCTGAAACTCAGAATATGACTTTTGACGAATTGAAAGCCTATATCAAACAAAAACTTGCCGATAACAAAACAAAACTCATTGGACAGTAATAATAACGGACATATAGAAACATTCTCCTCCTTAATCCGTTTATACATTTATCGGAAAATGTTTTTCGATTTGTAATGCTTTTAATATATTTGAATAATGTTCTTATTCAGGAATACAAATAAAACATGAAAATTCGTCAATATCTGCACATACCTCTTGCACTAATGATGGTGCTTCTAATCGCATCGTGCTCTAAGGTATCGAACTTTTCTGACTTCACCACCTACTACAACACCTTCTACAACATGGAGCGGTTGATGTGGGAATGTGAGGACGAATTTGATTTCCAAGAAGACAAAAAACGCATCGAACCCCGAATATTCGTTCCACAACCGGAATTCTACGTTCAAGAAGAATATACGATGGGACCTCCGCCCTTTTTGACAGAATTCATAATCAACAAACAACAACGCCAACCCGTCCGAATCAAACTTGATTCGATTGTAATCAAAGGGTCAAAAATATTAGCTCATAAGCCAAGAGGAAGCTATATCGAAGGTTCATTATGGCTAATGGCAAAGACTTTCTTTTATCAAGAGGATTGGTTGAATTCGCAAGTAAAATGCAGCGAATTGATAGATAAATTCCAAGATGGCGAACTCTCCCCCGATGCACATTTGCTTTATTCCAAAAATTTACATATTCAACGTCAATATGAAGCCGGAGCCTTGATGCTATCCCGAACCGTTGATATTGCTTGGCAAAAGAAGCGATACGACATACTTTCGGAAGCATTCCGAATCGAAGCCGAATTAGCTTTGATGAACAATGACTTGGAGAAGGCTCTCAGACCATATCGTCAAGCTATTGTCCAATCTGAAGAGGGCGCACTGAAAGCTCGCTGGCAATTAGATATGGCAGCTTTGCTCTACAGAAAGGGAGACTTTGTCCGTTCGGAAGAAGCATTCCGAAAAGTAGCGGACTTCAGTCCAAATTATTTGCAAAGATTTGAAGCTCACCTATACCGTGCAGGCTCTTTAGCCAGACTTGGTAGATTTGACGAGTCATTCGATTTGTTGAATAGACTATACAATGACGGGAAATATGAAGAATGGCAGGCATTCACGGCTGCACAATTGGCTGTAGCGACTCATTTGCGTGATAATGATTCAACTTATGTGGCACCTCTTAAACCGACTGATTTTGAAAGCATGCCACTCGTACAAGCCGAAAAATTAGCAGATTCACTACTTCAGGGCAATGGATTGATGTTAGCGCATCACTTTGAAAAAGGTGTGTTGAATTACAATAATAATAAATGGAAAGAAGCTCGCCAAGATTTTGCCAAAGCTAAGGTAAAGCGAACACCGGTATTCAGAACTGCGGACAGAATGTTCGAATTGATGAATAATTGGGATTTGGCTCATACCAAAGTGAATAGATTGACAAAAGAAATTAGTGCTGCTGAAGCGGCGGCTGATTCTGTCAAAGTTCCGGCGGATTCCTTAGAAGTGGAATTGTGTGATAATTATTTCAAACTCGGCAGAGTGCACGAAGAATTAAACAATCCTGATTCAGTCATCACATATTATCAATATGCTGCTGAAAATGCTCCGTTGAGTTCGTCCAGGTCAGCAATGTATCTTTATGCATATGCGAGAGTAATACGCGAGAGCGACCCATTCAGGGCGGATTCCTTATTGGATGTCATCGTTGAAACGCACCCACTAACCGAATACGGCAAAGACGCACAATTGCAGTTGGGTTACACAAACAGCTTTGTGATAGACACAGTTGCAGATTTATACTCTTCGGGTGTCAATCTGATGCGAGTTCGCGATTTCAAATATGCAATCAACCAATTTACAAATGTTTTTGCTTTTTACCCAAGCTCGAAATATGCACCAAAATCATTATATACCATCGGTTGGATATTCGAGAAGCATTTTGAATTGGCAGATTCGGCATTGTACTATTACAAATTATTGATAGACAACTATCCATTAACGGAATATGCGGAAGACGTTAGGCTTGGGGTATCGTATAAATTAGTTCTGAGCAGCGGTGAAGAAATACCTGATTCGCTCAAAGAGCGGCAGGCTATAAACCCAATCCCTGTGCCTATGCCCGTCAAAGGAAGAGACCCGCAAAATCGTCCTACTCAAAAATTAGATATACCGGAACGCAAAGGCTTAGACCCGATGCAAATAATGAGAGACCCGGGGAGCATTTTGAACAATCCCGAAGGGCTTATCCAAAATCCTTTAGAAGTAATCAAAAACTTCGAACTGCCTACGTCTCCTATGGAATTGCTAAGTCCAACTGAAGAAGGTGAAACTCCGACCGATACAACTAATGTAATTAAATTTGAACCTCCCGAATGATGCTGAAATCTATTAGAAATTTCAAAATCATTAAAAATAGAATATGGAAATCAATAAACTGAAAAAATCCGAATTGTTGGAATTGTATCACCAAGTCGAAAAGCAACTTTCATGGTACAAATCCTTTTTCGATAACGCAACTGATGCTGTATTTGTTGTCCAACCCGAAACATGGTGCGTTTTAGATGCAAATGATTATGCTGCACAACTCTTGGATTCGACCAAAGAGGATATTCTTGGTATAATTCTACCCCAATTTAGACGCATTTTCAAATTACTCAACAAATCATCCTCTCCAATAGTGCTAAGTGAGATGTCACTTGACGTTTCAGCCGGAAAATCAATAATGCTCGAAGTTAGTGCCCGCTTCATGAATCACGAACATCAAGAACTAATTTTGGCAATAGCACGCGACGTTAGTGAACAGCACGCATTGACTGATAAACTTGTCCAAGCCGACAAACTTGTCCTTCTTGGACAACTTTCCGCAGGTGTGACTCACGAAATCAGAAATCCTTTGGCTGCAATCAATCTAAATCTGCAAATACTAAAACGCAATACCAAATCCGATACTCCCGAATACGAATACATAAGCACGGCATTACAAGGCGTTGAACGAATTGCGCGGATAGTAGAAGTTACGCTGAACTTTTCCAAACCTGCCTTGCCCGATATTCAGGATTCGAGCATAAACACTATTGTAGCATCCTCGATGGAACTTGTTGCTTCAGTGTTGAAACGCAAAGAAATCAAAATTGAATTGAAATTAGCAGACAAGATGCCCAAAATCCCGCTTGATGCCAAACAAATTCAACAAGTATTGATAAATCTAATCACGAATGCATCAGACGCAGTAAGCCAATACGGTTTGATACAGATTAGGACCTATATTGAACATGGCTCACGGAAGGGCGATGGTGAATATGCAGTAATTTCGGTAACCGATAATGGCGCAGGAATACCGCCGGAAGATTTGCCGAAAATTTTCAACCCCTTTTTTACTCGCAAACCTGACGGTACAGGGCTCGGTTTGCCCATTACACAACGGATAATGCACCAGCATAGCGGAGTAATTGATGTTGAAAGCACCTTGGGCAAAGGCTCAACTATCTATGTAAAACTGCCAATTCCGCGTGGAAAATAAAAATAAAATAAAATAAAATTGTGAAATATCAATTTGTTTTTATATTTTAGAGTGATAAGTCGAAATGAAAACAAAGGAAACAATTGTCGAAACAAAATTACACAATCGTAGTTATAGAAGATGACCCTTTAGTCAATACAACGATAAGGAGCATTTTATCGTCCAAATACTCTCGTGTAGAAACTTTTACCGACCCCGTTCGCGGATTAGATGAGTTGCATCTTTTATCGCCGGATTTAGTCCTTTTAGATATATTCTTGGGTCATGCTAACGGACTGGATATTTTGGAGCAACTCCGTAAGCAGGGCTATAATATGCCGGTGATTATGATGACGGCTTTTTCGGACATTAAAATGGCAGTTCGTGCCATGAGGCTCGGAGCAGAAGATTTCATAGTCAAACCATTAGATTTGGAGCAATTAGAAGTTTCAATCGAACGTTCCTTGAAAAATTTTGATTTACGACGACAAGTCAATTTGCTTTCGGAACAGTTGAAAAAAGAGCAGCCAAGTGAAATTTTGGGCAATTCACCCGAGATGAAAAAGGCACTTGAAATGGCTAAAATTATTTCCGCTACAGACGATACAACAGTCTTGATTTTAGGCGAAACGGGCACAGGCAAGGAATTATTGGCGAGATACATTCACGAAAATTCCCCACGAGCAAAAGGTCCCTTTGTAACAATAAATTGTGGTGCTATCCCGAGAGAATTAGCTGAAAATGAACTCTTCGGTTACGAAAGAGGTGCTTTTACAGGCGCCACAGAAAAAATTAAACCCGGAAAATTTGAACAAGCCCAACATGGTACTATCATGTTGGACGAAATTGCAGAGCTAAGTTTGGAACTCCAAGTGAAGTTGCTCAGAGTTCTCCAAGAAAGGCGATTCTACAGACTTGGCGGAGCGAAAGAAATTTCCGTGGATGTACGGGTAATTGCATCTACAAATAAAGATTTGGAAACGCTTGTAGAAGAAGAAAAGTTTCGTGAAGATTTATTCTATAGGTTAAATGTTGCACGTTTGCACCTTCCTCCACTTCGTGACAGAGGTGAAGACATAATGAGGCTGTCAACTGCTTTTGTAACCGAATTCAACAAAAAATTCAACAAAAGCATCAAAGGTTTCACTCCCGATGCCGTCAATTTGATTCGTACATATTATTGGAAAGGTAACGTCCGAGAGCTTCGTAATGTAATCGAAAGAGTGGTATTGCTCGAACAAAACGAAATTATCTCGCGGGAATCATTAAGTTTCATCAAGATTAACCACACAGTTACAGTTTCGTCCAATCAAGCCGAAATATATCTTAACGATGGCGAGCATTTTCTGAAAATTGCGGAAACCGGTGTTACGATGGGTAATGTTTTGAAGGATTTATTGATTCAAACACTCAAAATCACAGGCGGCAATCAGATTAAGGCGGCTAAGTTGCTTGGTATCTCAAGAGCGAAGCTGCGGTACAGAATTGAGCAGCTTGGCATCAATATTTCGGGCAAAGAAATAAAATAGCTGTATGCTCTTTAAACATTTTTCAAAATTATTCGTGATTTTGAAAAGATGTCTCAAGAAAATTATCAACAACGGTTTATTAAAATGGCACTTTCCGATGATAAAAAAATAGATTTTTACGAATTAGATGACGAATTCAACGATTCATCATCAGAAAATTTCGTTTTTGATGAATTGGAAAAGAACGATTCCAAACAAGCCGATAGCGAACCACTCTTTGAGAAATCCGACGTAAATGAAATGCTTAGTTCATCTGCAAAAATCAATGATCAACATCGCATTTATAAAAAAGTCAACAATATTTTTACGCCGCCCGACAGTCCTTCAAATGTCATCAAGAAAAATTCGCCCTTGCAAAAGGAAATTATCAGTTCCAAAGAATTGGAAACATATTTGAATATTCAATCAGAGGAAATCAAAAAAGCTGATTTTGAGGAGTCAAGTGAAGAACAGCAAAGCGAAAGAAACGAGTATCTAAACAAGCATTTCCACGATTTTTTGCAATTACCCAAGCTAAGCGGCAAGGATAAATACGGGCTCGATAAAAAATTCATCCCAAAAGAAAATATCAACGATAGGAAAAAACTTGTCGAGATAAGCGATGATACCTCGTTCGGTGACGAAACCCACAGTTCGACGATTGAAATTATTCGCTCTGCCGAGGGTGACATCGAAAACATCGTTGTTTATTGCAAATGTGGCGAGAAAACGCTTATCAGATTTGATTATGATGAAAAGACAGATGCCGAACAAACCCAAATCATCAAAGACCATAGCTCAGTCGCCCCGATGAACGTTCCAAGCCTGAATATCAGAAAATTATTGGACGATACTGAGTAAAATCAAAACTCGATTTGAGTATGCAAAGCAATCTCTTCAAGAATTGAACTTACCGAAAGACAATCAGACATTTCTCCTTCAAAAACACAAGCCTTTCCGGTATTGTGGACTTCGAGTGTAAGCAATTCGGCTTTGTCACGCGTACATTTCACCGCTTTCAAAATCTGGTTGATAACTTCGTCAAAAGTGTGCCACTCATCATTGAACAATATTACTTTCGCGGGTTGCTCAATATCCGTATTCACATCATCAACGACTTCTTCTACCTCCGAAGGCATATTTGAAGCCGAAATGAATCTATATGTTTTGTATTTAATTTCCATAGTTGATTACAAAAATAAGAAACATTTTAAAAAATTCACATTTTTCGTTGTTAAACACGTTAATCTTTCGTATTTTGGTAAGTGAATGTTATTCCTGGTTTGGAATATAATTTTGCAAAAGTGACACGAAAGTAAACTTTTTGTCACTCTTTAAAAAAAATAATGTTATTTTTGACGATTGAATTTTAAGAAATATTGAATATCATATAATGTCAGTAAGGTAGCTGGATTATGCAAGAATTGATAAAGTTTTTACCTCTGTTTCCACTAATAGGGTTCGTATTAATAGGCATTTTTGGAAAAAAAATCAAAAATGAGAAGTTAATAGGTGGATTTGCCTCGTTAATGGTTGGCATCCCGTTCATCCTATCAATAATGTTGTTCTATCACTTATTGAGCACCGGTAGCCAAACTCCCGAGATTGTTCATGTTTTCACATGGATAGCTACGGGTTCTTTGGATATAAGCGTGTCTTACCAATTAGACCAACTTTCCGTGACGTTTGCTTTAATCATCACCGGAATTGGCTTCTTGATACATGTTTATTCGATAGGATACATGCACGGGGACAGAAGTTTCTACAGATTTTTCTCTTATTTGAATTTGTTTATTTTCATGATGCTCAACCTTGTTTTGGCAAGCAATTATTTGCTTACATTCCTTGGTTGGGAAGGCGTTGGCTTGGCATCATACCTTTTAATCGGCTTTTGGTACGACAAAAAGTTTGAAGGTGTCAGAATCACTTGGAATGGCGATGCCGGAATGAAGGCATTCGTAGTAAATAGAATTGGTGACTTTGGTTTCCTAATCGCAATGTTTTTGATTTTCGTTACATTCAACAGTTTGGATTATGTTTCAGTAAGCGAGACTGCGGCTGCAAATTACGATTTCTATATGAATTCGGCAATCGTAACGATTATCACTCTGATGTTGTTTTTGGGTTGCACAGGTAAATCGGCACAATTGCCACTATCGGTTTGGCTCCCTGATGCGATGGCTGGTCCAACACCGGTCTCAGCACTTATCCATGCCGCAACGATGGTCACAGCAGGTATATTCTTAGTAGCGCGAAACTCCGTTCTGTTTTCGCTTTCCGAAAGTACAATGATGGTAGTTGCTGTAGTTGGTGCAATCACTGCATTGACGGCTGCTTCGATAGGTCTTGTCCAAAATGACATTAAGAAAGTTTTGGCATATTCCACCGTCTCCCAATTAGGATTTATGTTTGTTGCACTCGGTGTTGGAGCATTCTACATCGGTATATTTCACGTTATGACTCATGCCTTTTTCAAAGGCTTATTGTTCTTGGCTGCAGGTAGTGTTATACACGGGATGCACAACGAGCAAAATATCAAGGTAATGGGCGGATTGAAAAAATATATGCCAATAACGAGCAAAACATTCTTCATCGGTACATTGGCGATAGCAGGGATTCCATTCTTTAGCGGATTTATGTCCAAAGACGAAATTTTGTGGTATGCTTGGTCATCACATCTTGGTGGATGGTGGCTTTGGGCTATTTTAGCAATTGCAGCATTATTCACAGCGTTCTACATGTTCAGATTGTATTATCTGACGTTCACCGGAAATGAAAGATTTGACCACAAACACATTCATCCACACGAATCACCAAAGACGATGACATTTGCATTGATAGCATTGGCGATACTTTCGGCATTCGGCGGATTTTTGAATTTGCCTCCGGCATTAGCACCATGGTCTCATGCAGACCCATTGCTCAAAAGCTGGTTAAAGCCAATCTTTGCGGATGCAAATATGATAATGGGCAAACATGCTCACGGTATCGAACCTATGATGTACATTCTGATGGCGATTGCCACTTCAATTGGTCTCTTCATGTGGTACGTGGCTCGTAAATGGTATTCAGACCCGCAATGGAGCGCCCCGAGAAGTATTGCTGTTAGCATGAAAGGCATACACAGATTGCTTTTCAATAAATATAAATTAGATGAATTTTATTATGCAACTATAATTGACCCTATATACTCAATGTCCAAGAGTTTCTTTTGGAGATTTACCGATATTAAAATCATAGATGGTCTGATTAACGGAAGTGCTAAATTCGTAGAACAATTTGGCGAAAGAATAAGACTAATGCAATCAGGCATAGCTCAGAATTACGCTATTTTGATGATGGTCGGGATTATCTCGATTATCTCGTGGCTCATGTTTAATTAATCAACGTTTTGTATTATAAGCAGATAATCAAGTATGGCAACACTATTATTGACACTTTTTATACCATTAGCAGGTTCCTTGCTTCTATTGTTCTTCAAAAAGGACAATATACAAGCCATCAAATATACTGCGTTGGGAATTTCACTATTCACTTTCCTAATTTCACTGTTCCTCTTCTTTTCATTCGATTCGGCAAATCCGGGATTTCAATTTGTAGTTGAAATGGTTTGGATACAGGCATTTGACGCCGGATTCAGAGTGGGTGTTGACGGTATGTCCATGCTTTTGGTCATGCTGACAACTTTCATCACACCCATCGCGATTCTCTCATCATTTGGCTCGATTGAAAAAAGACACAAAGAATATTATGTCATGATACTGTTATTGCAGTTCGCCATGACAGGTGTTTTCGTAGCACTTGACTTATTCTTATTCTACATTTTCTGGGAAATCATACTCATTCCGATGTATTTTATCATTGGTATTTGGGGTGGAAAAGACAAACTGTATGCAGCTATCAAATTCTTCTTGTTCACAGTTGTGGGTTCTTTATTCATGCTTGTGGCGGTAGTTTATTTGGGCTATTATGTAGGTTCGGAAATATTGCAAATGGAAAGTGGTTTCACAAGCAATTTCCTGATTATTAAAGATTTAGGAAGTGCAATACCATATGATGTACAAAAATGGCTCTTTTGGGGAT
This sequence comes from Candidatus Kapaibacterium sp., assembly GCA_023957315.1. NCBI lineage: Bacteria > Pseudomonadati > Bacteroidota > Eximiradiia > Eximiradiales > Kapaibacteriaceae (SeqCode) > Kapaibacterium (SeqCode) > Kapaibacterium sp. (SeqCode). The sequence goes on along the minus strand of JAMLHE010000012.1, from coordinate 69,741 downwards.
TTGCGTTATCATTTTTGATAAAAGTTCCAATATTCCCCTTGCATACATGGCTTCCTGATGCTCATACCGAAGCACCTACACCTGGTTCAGTAATATTAGCAGGCGTGCTACTGAAAATGGGTACTTACGGTTTGATTAGATTCAATCTTGAAATGTTCCCTCAAGCATCCATGAGTTTTGCTTCTATTATTTCCGTATTTGCTGTCATAGGCATTATTTATGGTGCATTAGTAGCTATGGTCCAAACAGATGTCAAACGACTTGTGGCATATTCATCGGTTTCTCACTTGGGATTTGTTGTGCTTGGGATATTTTCGATGACAGTCGAGGGCATTCAAGGTGCAGTAATTCAAATGGTAAATCACGGTCTCTCGACAGGTATGTTATTCCTTTGCGTTGGCGTACTCTACGAGCGTCGCCACACAAGGGAGATTTCCGAATATGGTGGAATAGCGCGTGTAATGCCTAACTTTACTGTGTTTTTCGCAATTGCAATGTTAGCATCGGTGGGATTGCCCGGCTTGAACGGGTTTGTGGGTGAATATCTGACTCTTATCGGTGCATTCAAATCTCCGATTCTAAATTCCTATTGGTACACAATCATTGGTACAACAGGGGTGATATTTGCAGCAGTTTATTTGTTGTGGATGTTCCAAAGAGTTATGTTCGGCACAAATGACAATCCCAAGAACTACAATTTGAAAGATATGAACAAACGCGAATGGACTATGATGGTCCCGATTGTAATATTCATCGTTTGGATTGGTGTTTATCCTTCAACGTTTCTGAAAATTTCAGAAAATTCGACAAGATTATTAGTAAACAAAATAGAATTATTGAAATTTGGTAAAAGTACTTATGAATTACCCGGTTATGAAAACCCCGCTGAAAAGCAGGAAACGGAATAACAGGGATGCAATTACAATATTGTAAACAAACAAGCAGGTTTGACTAAGATGTGGAATGATTTATTAATGGGTTCGCCGGTGTATTTATCCGCCGCTTTGGCGATTATAATAATTTTGGTTGATGCTTTTTCCGGAAAGAACAAATCCTTAACCTTTTACTTCGCATTAGTATCGCTGATAGCAGTCGGCATTATGTCAGCTTATACCATCAATATGAACGGACAGCCGCTTCCCGAAGGTGCATTCTCGAACGGAATGATAGCCTACGGAGGAGTTTCGGCAGTTTTTGATATATTATTTGTAATAGCCGGGATATTGACTTTATTCGCCTCGGAATCTTATATGAGGGCGCAAAACGTTGAGCGAAAGGAATTCTATTCCTTGATTTTATTTGCGGTTTGCGGTATGTCCACGATTGCTCATGCAAACAATATGTTGATATTATTTGTCGGCATAGAGATAATGTCCATAACATTTTACATCATGGCTGGATTTTTCCGCGAACGTTTTACTTCAGTCGAAGCTGCTTTGAAATACTTCTTGCTCGGGGCTTTCGCTACCGGATTTTTAATTTACGGAATGGCACTGATTTATGGTGCGACCGGAGGATTGTTGGATTTTGAAGCTATCGGCGCCAAGATGTTGACCGGAAATGTAGATTTCTTATACTTGAAAATCGGCTTTGCTCTACTTATTGTTGGGCTATCTTTTAAAGTTGCAGCATTTCCATTTCATCAATGGGCACCTGATGTATATCAAGGAGCACCAACTATGGCTACGGCTTTCATGAGTACAGCCGGAAAAGCAGCCGCCTTGGCAGCTTTAATTCTGGTTACGAAAGCGATGTTGCCTATGAACTTCGACCCTGCACTTATATCTGATAAAATTATCGAAATGACTGACTTCACATCCGATGCAAGATGGTTAATAGCAATTATTTCCGCTTTAACTATGCTTGTAGGCAATATTAGTGCTGTAGTGCAGAAGAATGTTAAACGTATGTTGGCATACTCCTCAGTAGCTCATGCGGGCTATTTATTGATGGGTATAGTATCCAATTCGATAAATGGTTGGAGTGGTATAGTTTTTTATTCGATGGCTTACATGTTTATGCAAATTGGAGCTTTTGTTGTAGTCGGTATAATAGAAAAAAATGATGGTCGGATGGATTTGAAAGATTACACAGGCTTATCCAAGACTAACCCGATGCTTGCCGCAATGATGGGTATCTTCATGTTTTCATTAGCAGGAATACCGCCATTTGGAGGATTTCCCGGGAAATACATGTTATTTATTGCAGCTATCGAATCAGGTTTTACATGGCTAACGATTGTGGCTGTAATTTCGACTATTATTTCAATTTATTTCTACATCGGCTTGATTGTCTTTATGTATTTCAAAGATAGCGAAACACCAATGACTGAAAAATTCGGATTCAGCAAAGCAACTTTAACTTTAGTAATTTCGACAATATTCGTCATATTATTAGGCATCTTCCCTACTTATCTGATTGACCTTGTCAAAGGGCTTTTCTAAAAACGCGAAAATTTTTTATACTCAAGAGGCTCGAAACAGCCTCTTTTTTTTTGATTTAATATTTTATTGGATTATTCTTGAAAAAATGAGAAAAAAATCAGATATTTGTAAGATGAAATAACAATATATGGCAAAAAACATGAAAAACTTACTTTTACTTAGCAATTCAACAACTCACGGTTATACCTATTTAGAACATGCATTGGAATCTATCAAAGATTTTTTTGGAGAAGACCACAAAGCAATCGCTTTTATACCCTATGCGGGAGTGACATTCAGTCATGACGATTACGAAGCTAAAGTTGCAAATGTATTCAGTTCATTAGGCTATTCAATCAATTCAATTCATAATGGCAATCCAAGAGATATTATCGAAAATTCAGATGCAATAGCGGTAGGTGGCGGGAATACTTTTCAATTATTGAGAACTGTTTACGAATATGAATTGTTGGATTTGATTCGTAACAAAGTAGAAAATGGTTTCCAATATATCGGTTGGAGTGCGGGGGCTAATTTGGCGTGCCCGACAATTAGAACAACAAATGATATGCCTATTGTAGAGCCTCGAAGTTTCTCAGCATTAGATTTGGTTGACTACCAAATAAACCCTCATTATTTAGATGCTCATCCCGAAGGGCATCATGGTGAAACTCGTGAGCAGCGAATTGAGGAATATTTGGTATTGAATCATGACAAATACGTTGTTGGATTGAGAGAAGGAAGTATCATTCATGTGAATGGCGATAAACATATACTTCTCGGTTCTAAACAAGCTCGTATTTTCAAATTTGGCAAAAAACCGTATGAAATTGAACCCGGAACAGATTTAAGTACAATTTTTGTTTAAAATTTTAGATTGAATTTTGTTTTGGCTCGTTAGTAAATTTGATAATTGTTAATTAAAATTTCGGATAGAATTATGAAAAGATATATATTGATTTTGCTTTCTGTTGCATTTATAATGTCGTGCGAGGATTCATCTACTCAGCATACTGCCCAACTAATGCAATTAGATAATTTAGTGCGCACACCGGGTTATAGTTGGTTTGATATTGAATACAATGCGTATGAGCCAAATCAACAAATGTTGGACGAAATCAAAAATAATTTCGACCCACAAATTCACAAATTTCTTGTGTTTTTGAAACCTGCTTGTTCATGTCCCGGAACTCACAAATTATTTCCTGCATTTGTGAAAGGCGCTGATTTATCGGGTATTCCAGATGCAAATATCGAGTATTATTCCATGCGTTCCAATAGAGACGCCTATCACTATTCAGATTTATTTACATTGAATGAATTACCGGCGTTCATAATATTGAAAAATGGACAGCCGATTTATTCGATAACTGATACAATGCTTACAAAAACTTCCATTGAATATGAACTTAACCCAAATTTCCCTGTCGAATTATTCATAGAAGATGCTTTGAAAAATTATTAATTGGAATAAGTTATGAATTATTGGTTAGTTAAAAGTGACCCTGGAACCTCATTCAGTTGATGACCTGAAGAGAGAAAGAAAACGAATTGGGACGGTATTCAAATCATCAAGCTCGGATTAATTTGAATTCGATGAAAACCGGCGACTTAGTGTTGATTTATCATAGCCAGACAGATAAAGACGTTCGGGCAATTGCAAAAGTTACTAAACAAGCCTTTAAGGACACGACAGCTGAAGATGACAGATGGGTAGCAGTTGAGCTAACATTCGTTAAAGAATTGAAAAATTACGTAACTTTGACAGCTATTAAAGCTGATAAGTCGCTTTCCGAAGTCCCTCTTATAAGGCATACTCGATTATCTGTGATGCCGTTAAGTATGGCACAATATGAGCGAATTATTGAGTTGTCTGAGTCGAAGTGATGTTCATCGTAGCGTGGGCTACTTCCTCAGCTTTGATAAGATTCATACAATCAAATGTCCCTATGGGACATTTTTTGTTTCCATGAATTTCACATGGCTTGCAATTAAGCTCCGCCCTTTCGATGACAGTGCTTTGCTGAGAGCGTGGATAAAAGCCGAACAACGGAGATGTTGGTCCGAAAATGGCAACAACCGGACAATTAACCATCCCTGCAAAGTGAATAGGGGCGCTATCATTGCAAACTAAAAATTGAGATTTTTTCATCAGATAAATAGTCTGAGGAATAGTGAAATTGCCACAAGTATTTATAGCTCCGGTTTTTTGAGCTATTTCATCGCAATAAGCCTTATCGGAATGTGAGCCTATAATCAGTACATTGAATCCCCTACTTGTCAAAATTTCAGCTAAATTGATATAGCCGGTTTTTGTCCACTTTTTAGTTTCCCAAACAGAATTTGGGGCAATTAATGCAATTTTATTAGAATTCTTGCCAATCTGATTTAGATATTGCTCGACATAGTTTGTGTCATAATCGGGGAAATTTAGATTGACAGCGGGATTATCATTTTCATCAATGAACTCACCTTTGCCTATGCATCCTAAAAAATTCAGATTCCTTCTGATTTCATGTTCGTGCAGCCGATACTTGCATTTTTTGTCAAATAAAAATGATAGCACAGCAGTGTCATAAGAAATCGAATAATCTGCTTTGGCAAGTTTGGCAATCAATGAAGAACGAAAGGAACGATGTAAGGAAACGAATAAATCAAATTTGAACACTTTCAGAAATTTGCCAAAAGCGAGAGTCCCTTTGAATCCACTATGAGAATTTCGTTTATCGAATTCGATGACTTCATCAATACTTGATACAATTTCGGCAATTGGACTTGCAGCTTTTGTAGTAATAAATGTCAGCCGAGAATTAGGATAAATTCTCTTCAGAGCATTACACAATGGCATGGCAAGAGCAACATCACCAAGGAAAGCAGTTTGCAATACAGCAATATTTTGAAACTGATTATTCATTTGCGTAATTTGGTACTTTATGCTTCCAACGATTGTGTTGCCATGCCCACAGATGCGGATGCTTTCTAATCATATTCTCCAATATAGCTACATGGCGTTTGGTGAGCTCGGCAATGCCTATGCTGTCATTACTCAAATCATCATGCTTCAATTCAATCAATTCTACATTATAAGTGAAATCAGAAGTTCTTACAGCAAATCCAATTATTATTGGTACATTTAAGCGTAAAGCTAACGAAGCCGGTGCCTCGTAAGTAACAGCTTTTCTTCCAAAAAATTCAACAAAAATATCCTTACTTGCATCAGCACTCTGGTCAACAAGCAATGCAATAGCTTCGTTGTTTTTGATAGCCTTTATCATGCTTTTTGCAGCTTTAGACATTGGAACTACCGAATTTCCGTACATAGTCCTATATTGATTCAGGTAATGGTCTATAAATTTGTTACGCTGTGGTTTGACAACAATGGTGATAGGGATTTTTGAGAAAGCACCGGCAGTGCAAGCCAACATTTCCCAATTTCCGTAATGACCGGATAATAATATCATCCCTTTTCCACAAGAGTGGATTTGCCTGAATAAATCTTCATTTTCATATTTCATATATTGCCTCAACCCTTCAATCTTGAGATAGGGAAAAGCCAATAATTCCATCATAGTAATTCCGAGATTATGATATGAACCGACAAGAATTTCCTGAATCCGCTCTTCAGTATATTCCGGAAAGGCAGTCTTTATATTATCAAAAGTGATTTTTTTTCGCCGTCTCGAAATCATTAGAAAGCGACCAACGAACTGTCCGAATTTACCCCGAGATTTAATAGTCAAAAATCTTGAAATAAAGCCTAAGCACATCACAATTAACAATATGAGGTAATCAATTATGATATTTAAACGCTTCATTATCTGACAGGGCTCGGTGTTGGATGCGCATCATCTAACTTTATATCACGAGTTGATGGTACGTAATCATTATACCAATTCTCATTATAAATTTCACCTCTTGCTGTAGAATGTACCAATCTAAAATGCCCATTTCCGACTCGGTCAACAAAATAGAATTTGGCGCCACCTTGAACATTTTCGAACATCCATTCTTCGTAAGAATTATAACCAAAATGCCCGTCATATTGTTCTCTACGAGAAGGCATTCCATATTTTAATAATACTTTACCTCTGTCAGAGCCCCAACCATTTTTTACATAGCCTGTATTGAAGTAAGTGTTGGCGTATTCTTCTCTTCTTCTGAACTCGATGAGCGTTTCATTGATATTGGTAGTTGTATCCGAATCCCGAATGTACCAAAACCTAAACAAAAATCTTTGCTTTGCTTGTAAAGTTGAAAGAGATTCAAATTGATCCTTTTCTGCCGGTTCAGCAATAACAGATGCTTTTCGGAATTCATCTTCTACCGCCCACTTATCTAAAGTAGCAAATTCGCTTTTTTGGAACATTTCATTTTCGGTAAAGTAAATCTTATGAACAGGTGGTTTTGTTGGATTATTAATATAGAATTTCTTTTCAACTTCAATCGAATCAACCGGAGAATCTATTGGATATGAAAGTACAATTTGCAAATAATAAACACCTGATGCAACAGTATCCAAAGCTAAATCAAATGGAATCATTTGAACTGTTTTGTTATCTTTGATTTCAGCATTAAAACTTTTCAAACCACGTTTGGCACCATCAAAAATACGATAGCTAATATTATAGCCACTTTGGGCGAATTTATCAGCATTATAAACTTCGAAAAAACCTTTAATATTATGAGATTCTCCAACGAATTCCAACGCCGAATTTGGCAATATGTAGTAGTTCCCGCGTAAAAACATCATATCCCAATTAGTTTTCGGGTTGACGGCATTATCAATATCATAAGCAAAAACAGGCATACTTAAATTAATATTATTAGCATCAACTTTATCAACTATAAAGACAATTTCAGTCTCGATATTCCTCTCATCATCATATACATCGAGAACTTTTAATTTAGCTTTGTACTGTCCGGGTTGGAGTTGAAATGACTTCCTACCTAATAAATTCATAACTTTGTCTTTATTGACATATTCAACTTTTGAAGCCACAACCCATTGTTCTGTCAAAATAGATTGGGTAGAGCTACTGATTTCGATATCGAAAAACAATTCTCCGTAATAATATCCTAACTTGTCTTGGTCAATATAAGTTAAAATATTATTTTGAAATGAATATGTCAATTCCCAAGAATAATTTCCGGATTCATCCATAAAAGATGTATGGTCAATCGCAACAAATAGCGGATTAGAATAAGCCGCATACGAAACAAAAATTAACAAAAGCACAATATTTTTCATTGTAATACCTGTTATTTTTTTATAAAAATTGCCGTTAAGCATAATTAACTTAACGGCAATTGAATAATAAACATACGCAGATTAGGAACCAAAATTCATGGAAACACTTAATCTGTTAAGTAAGCCTAAGTTGACGGTAGGTGTGATAGCATAATCAACTTGACCGCCAAATCCGCCTCCAAAATATTTCAAGCCAACACCACCGGAGAAACCTAATTGGTCATGTCCAAGAACGTATCCTGCTCTGAAAGCAAGAAAATCATTCCAGATGTACTCTGCACCAAGAGCAAATTGTTCGGGGACGTCAGTCAAAGTATTGAAGTCAGCGGCTACACGTAAGTGATTATCTCCTGATTTCAAAACATCACCAGATATTCCGGCACGGAAAATTATCGGTAAATTATATGGGTATGCTAAATAAGTTGCATCTAAGGGTGTTGAGTGCATGGCGTCATATAATTTCCTTGTAGTTCTCAAATCTTGTCCGTCATAAGCTTGCTGAGTGCCAAGATTATGAATAGAAAAACCTAATTTGATACCATAATATCCGAAATCATACAAAGTACCAATGTCAAAGGCTATACCTGTACTGGCGACAGATGCGAAAGCATTCTGAACGTATTTAGCAGTTATACCAAAAGCGAATTCGTTAGTCAAAAATCCTGATAAACTGACACCAAGAGCAATATCATTAACCGAATAGCTTGAGCCTGTTCCGTCGGGACGATACATAGTTGTAATAGGGATATCACCACTTGTGAACGATGTAACATTTGCGGCAAAGGTAAAATCTTCTGAAATCGGCATCGCTAAAGCAGCGAAATTATGCGAAAAACCTGCGAACCATTGAGTATAAGAGAAATCTGCAGCCATGCTTTTGATACTTGCCAATCCGGCAGGATTCCAATGTACTGAAGATAAATCGTCAGCCATTGAAGAAAAAGCACCGCCCATGGCATTAGCTCTGGCGCCTATACCAATTTTGAGGAATTGTCCGCCTGCTGCACCAACTTTCGATGTTTCACCAGCAGTAGTGCCTTGATTGACATCACCGACAGCGTAAATATTTGCAACAAAAACAGGCAACGAGAATAATGCTAATATAATTATAAATTTTTTCATTGTTTTCTAACTCCATTTTTTCGTTAAATACTCCCGCTTTATCTGAAGCGGGAGTTATTAAAATTAGTTTTGTTCAATTATTCTGAATCCACCAACGATAACGCTGAATTTCTTCACTGTTTGAGCTCCGTTTGGAGTAGTAATTACAGCAACGAAAGTTTGGCTTTGTACACGTTGAAGATTGCTTGAAAGCAAATCCCATACATGCACTGCATTTCTTGTTACGTCACCTTCATTTTGGTATTCATCGTGTTCGAGCGTATTTACTAAGTCTCCTGCTACAGTATAAATCTGAATTGTGCAACGTGGAGGTAATTTAGTAAAGTAGATTTTCGAATCGTATGGTGATTTGACACCTTCGTGCGAAACATAGTAGGGATTCGGAACAACACTAACACCGTCTAACTGACCATCTGTATATTGTTCGTTGTCAGGAGCGCTTTTACCAACTTTAGCAATAACAGTAGCTCCGGGCATCGGTAAACCTAATGCACCTCCATAAGTTCTGAGATAAATCTTATCACCGGGTTTGAAATCAACGGCATTCCAGATATTATAGTCATTCGCTGATTTACGTTCCCATTCTGCACCGGCTTGGTTTGTTCTACCTTTGTTAGCATAATCTAAAGCAAATTGAACGCCACCAATATTTACCACATGAGTAAAGTCTAATGTATCAGAACCATTGACAGAAATAGCAGTTTTGTAATATCTACCTAAACCATTATCGCTTTGTTGAGGCAATCCTGTAAATGATCGTACATTTCCACTCAAAATACCTGATTTTGGTCGGGCAATTTGGTTAGGAATAGTCAAACCTGAGGCTTGGTCTCTTCTGAGTGAAGTATTAGATATCCAACCATAAGCATGAATATTGAATTTGCCGATAAAATCGTTGGTTGATTCACCATAATAAGCTAAATTAGCAGGATTTGGGTAAAGAATATCTTCACCCCAAATGCCGGCAAAATCGTTACTTCCTGTTAAATTAAAGCCATATTTTGTCTTACTTTGGACAGGTTGAATAGCTAAATGTTGCACTTCGTTCGGAAAATCAACTATTACAGAATCGGAACCTACAGCAGGTCGCTTGTATTCTAAGATGTTTTTTACTTTCACATCCAAATATTCGATGTTAAAATTGTTTGACGCTGCTCCATTTTGCCAAGCTAATTCTTCGCTGACTGAGCCACCGTTTAAGAATTCAACTTCATAAATACCGGGTCCATTATTGAAACTACCATATATAATGCTATGAGTATTGAAATCAATACCAACAGGCATTGTTCTCTGGACAATTGCTTGTGAAGGTTGCTTGATGTATGAACTTAAGTTATCATCAGTTTTAAAATTGACAGGAGTATTTGCATTGACACCGGGACCATAAGCGGTAGTTAAGGTCAAAGAATCCGGACGGAAACGTCCTGCATATTGACTAATAGTAAAATCAAAACTGAATCCTAATATACCATATGCATTTGGCAACCAGCTGTTGGTATAGCAATAATTGGGGTAAGTAAAATCACCGGACGAAAATCTTCCGGTTCTTGTTTTAATTCCCTTAGCCGTTCTCAAGCCAAAATCCATATAGCTATCAGTTACACGGTCGTAAACAGCCGTATCAGATAGAACATATGAAGCGGAGTTTTCTGTGAAAAATTCATAAAAACTCAAATCACATGGTTTCGATTCATAGCTTGCAAAACCTCGATATAGAGTATCGCCAGTATTTTTGCTCCATAAAGTAATCAAATTACGATATAAGCCAAATTCAGTTCTGGCGGTTGGAGCCTTCGAATCGAATGCAATACCTGTTAAAAACCAATATGGTTCGAATTTAAGAATAAGTTCATCGTCTGCAAATCTTTGAATCAATCTGTCATTATCGACTGCAAAGAATCTGAAGTTATATAAGCCACCTATCAGATTCGAATCAACGTGAATTATTTGAATTGACGGCAAATCTCCTGTAGGCGCAGCAGCAGGGAATGTTTTAACCATATTAGTCAGTCCGAGAGCGGAAGTATTTAGCTTTGAAGGCGTTGGTTGTTGATAATCTCCTTCGTCATATGCTAAAACTTTATAGAAATAATCAACATTATTGATTAGTTTTTCTGTTTTTGTCGGGTCAGCATCCGGTAAAATATACCCATCTCTATTATCATCACCTACATCGTAGAAAGTCCTATTATTGGTAATACCTGCCATATAAGGACCAATTACATCACGCCTGACTTCTAAACTTTGCTCAAATTCAGGAAAGTCAATTTTGACCAAGCCTAATTTAATGAACGCATAAAGAGCATCGGAAGCTTGCTGTACATGATTTGAATCATTCATTACCGTACTTGCGGCTTTAGGTAGCCAAATATCAATTATTCTCTTGACTTGGCCATCAATATTAGCTAATTTTTCAGAGCTTTTAACCCAAATAGCGTCTGTTGTCAATCTTTCAATTACAGAGTCTTGGAGGTTATCGTCCCAAACTCTACGCCATTGGCCGACTACACCATCAGGGAATAAATTGAAAACGCTGTCAATTTCTTCTCTTGATTTACTATATGTAGAACGACTAAAAAGTAATGGGTTGAATTTAAGTAATGCTCTATCTAAATATGCAACTCCGACTAAGATTGAGTCGAATAATTCATTTCTGATATTCGGATCATAAGTTAACAAACTTGGTCCTTGTGGAGTAACTCTAAAGACCTGCCCTGTTTCATCGAATCCTATATTCGGGTCTCGTGCAATTACTTTAGCCCAGTATTTACCCCAAGGGTCTCTAAAAGCAGAGGTGTCTAGACCCATTAGAATAGGAGTCACACTTCCGAAATTGTTACGCATTGCGGCAGAATCGGAATATGCAAAAAGTCCGTTACCTATCCTCATAACTCTAATAGCCATCGAATCAATTATAGTACCATTTGCATCGGTATATGGTCCAACTATACGTAAATCATCAATCAGTGGCATAGCCATATCGGCATCATCAGTTCCTGCTCTGTATTGAGACTTATAAAACGGTGTACGTAAATTAAATTGTGCCACTTGTTTCCAACCAAATGGACCTAAACCACTCGGGAATCTACCGGCAGGTGGTACGGGGACTGTGAAAAATGAATCAAGATTTGTTCTACGAGCACGATAAATCCTATAGCCCATAAAATCTAAACCCTTTTCATAGATATCATGTGACATCTCAGATGTATTATCCCATTCAATTCTTACAGCATGATTAAGTCCTTGCCAATTTGTGATGATGGCGCGGTCAGGTGGCGTAGGAGCACGGAAGTTATTGTCATAAACTTCTTGAGCGAAAATATTCTTACGTTCTAATTCTTGCATATCTTCACATGTTCCATCGGCATCTACCCCTTTAGTTGAGTTTGCAAGAATCATTCCTACAACTGTCCTAACTGTATCACTAGGACGCATATGAAATGGTCCGGTTGACATCAAGAATCGTTTGTCACCCGGGGCATCATCACCGTCTCTTTGACCTGTGGATATGAAGTTATATCTTTCGTCATCTTCTAATCTATCATCTTCGATGGGCCAATTACGAAATGTAACGAGTCCAAGTTGCTCTTCATTGCTGAATACAATTTTGTCTTTCCTTACAAATTGTGGAGCATGAGGACCGTGCAATTCAGGGTCGTACTCATTTGGTCCAACTGGTGTGATTATAGTATCGATTCTGATAACAACACCAAGGGTGTCACGGATTTCATTAAATGTTGTATCATTTAGTACAACAACAGCGGGAGATTCTAAGAAGTCAAATCCGAGATAACCAAAACCATGACCGGCTTCGCCTCTATCAGAATTAGTCCACTGAACTGCCATATTGAGTGATTCATCACAATCGTAATATTTTGCTCTATCATTACCGGCACCAAAACTTGTAGCAGGTGCACGAGCAATATCAACGTCTTGGATAGGAGCTAACCAGCAATTCCATAATGTATCAGTAGAATAATTGGTCACTTCATATTTTAAAAAGATAAAATCTTTGTAATCACCAAATCCCCATGAATAAATCATTTGGTCTATTTGAAGGCGGAGCGGATAACCTCTTTCACGTCTTGCAGCCACACCACCTTCATATCTGCTTAAATCAGTGTCTTTGTAAGTTGCAAAAATATCTTCACCCGAAATAAAAGCAGGTCCTCGTGGATGAGTTGCTGTATTTCTAAGTTCAGTTTGTGGGATAAAATATCCAAAATATCTGTTAGATTTAAGTGTATCCTCATCATTTCTTGAAGCATCCCATATGGGCCAATAATACTGATGCGCCGGATTAACCGGTTCACCTGTACTTGGTATAAAATCGGTAGAAAAATAAGTTCTGTATTTCAAAACATCCGTTGGGTCAACAGCATCAAGATTTGGAAACTCAGTGCTATTAGGACCACCATAATTTATACGTCCGGGTACATACCAGCCTCTACCTGAATTCGGATTATATGTAATGGAAACATATCTGGTTCTTTCAGCATCGTTTGGATTTTTGTACTTTTCAACACCAATCCAAAGCCCACCGGCAAAGATATATTGATTTAGAGAGCCACGGGGCCAATATCCCCCGCCTACACCTCTTGCAACATCGAATCCGAATATACCGTAATTGGTAGTATAGAATTGAATGTTGCTGATAGAATTTTGTTGCAAATCATATACATTATTAAATGTTCTATTTTGCAATTGTTCTTGATCGTTTCCCTTATCATCTGCATTTTTACCGGTATGAATCGTTGCTGCATTCATGTTGAATGATGCAGAAACGAAAACAATGGCAAGCAAAGCTAAGTAAAAGCTCATAGATTTTCTGTTAAACATTATTACCTCTAATTTTTCATTAATAATTTTCATTTTATCAATTCCCCTTAATTAAAATCTAAACATCATACCGATGTTGATTGTTCTGGGAATTTGGAAATTGCCACGGAAAGCGATTTGAGTTGCGACAAATCTAAAATAACTTTCGTAAGTTTCTGCTTGCGTAACGATACCGTTGCCGTCAAAATCCGCTACTTCATTGTATCTTCTGTTGCCGTAAAAGTCATATTGCACAGAAGCATAAGTTGCAGGGTTAGAAATATCAGCTTCTTTGTAATATGCAACATTAGCAAAGTCACCCACTTGACGGTCAAAAGTTCTACCATCATCAATCGGGTCACCGGTTGCAGGGTACACACCAAGAGCTTGAGATAAGTTAAGTAAATTGTTAATGTTTGCAAAAATTTCGAATTCCGAATTTCCAGCACCATCACCAAATATATCACTCATCCGGAATGATTTTGATATTCTTGCATCAAGTAGCCATCTCGAGGGTTGTCTTTCCGAGTTTCGTTCTGCAATTGCAGTACCCGAGCGGTCTGTACGAGTATATGGTGTACCTGTTCGGTAAGTACTTGTAAATATCAAATTTGTGTTTTCGAGCAATTTAATACCACCAATTGAGGGACCTTCATTATCTTGCCAATAAACTCTGAAGTTAGATTTTGCATAATGTCTAATATCTTGTCCCATTGAATACTCAGAAAGCGGGAAAGCAGGTCTGTTTGTATATGGGTCAATTACAACATTATAATTGGAGGTTGCAGTTTGAGCTGTACCGGTAACCCAAGCTAAAGTATAATTGATATCAAATGAGAAATTATTTTCCGCCATTTTTTCGAGAGTAAATTCTATCCCCCGGGAACTACCATAATCGGAAACTGTATATTGGAAATATGGTTCCGGAACGGCATTAACACGCATAAGACCTAATTGGTTGTAAATATCTTTGTAATAGGCAACAGTTGTAAATGCAAATACATCACTAAGCTGCTGACTATATGCGATTTCATATTGATTAGTTCGTTGTGCATCCATATTAGGATTACCAATAACTGAATTACCACGTAATATATCAACTGCATAATTGTCATACATATATTGAAGTTGTGGCATTTGGAAGAACATACCATAAGAAAGTCGCAGGAATGACATATCAGTAATTGGGTACGATATGTTAATTCTTGGACTAACTTGTACTTTGGGAGTTGCCACTGCGAAACCTGTATCAGCGCTAATTGGTATCCACGAATTAGATGGTAACCTATAATCCGAATTGGCATTAAAATAGTCAAGTCTCATACCTGCACTAATTCTGATACCTTTATATGATATTTGGTCATTAAAATAGATGCCAAATTTAGTCGGCTTATAGGGTTTGTTAGTTTTTTCAAGAACAACATCATTTTCGGCATACAAATTCCCACCCCATCTACCGTCTGTGTAAACATCAAAGAATGGATTTCCATCATATGGACTGCTGTTGGTATGGCGATGAAGTTCAAATAAAGTCAGCACAAAACCAGTTTTAAATGTATGGTCGAATTCGCCTGTATTGAAAATTTGAGTATAGCTACCATCGAAAGTCCACCAATTTCCATCTCTGAAACTAAAGGACCCTCCGCCTGAAGTAGGGAACAAGTTAGTTATACCATAAGGGTTATATGTTCCGGAGGCATTTTGGTTACCTTCATAATATCCTGATATTGGATTTCTTTGAGGAATGTCTCCACGTGCAAAGCCATCTTTGGTGTCTCCAATACTTGATAGGAAGGTATAATGGTCAATAATTCTATCTTGACCGGGTACTAATTGGTTGTTTTCAACTCTATAATCGTCAGTTGGTTCCCATACTTCAAATCCTGAAAAGAAACCCGGGTCCTGCCAACCAACTCTTCTTGAACTGGCGTCATTATTTGAGGCATTTCCAATTCTAAGCTCATAAAAACTCTTGGATGTCAAAGTATGATTAATTAATATGTTGAAGCCATTTACAAATTGGTCAAGCACGTTTTGACGTGCTATTCTTTCAGGAACACCGTTAGTAACGGGCGAGCCATCTTCGTTTGTTTTAAGTATGAAGCTACCATCAGCAGTTTTATCATAAACATGACCTTCTTGATTTGCGTACATCCATCCCCAACTTGAGAATTCAAAGCTCGAAACGCCATAATTACCACTAACTTGAATTGTCATGTCATTTGGAAGTGTAAATCTTATATTACCGCGAATGTCACGAACCCATGATTGGTTATCAGGGCGTTGACCTATATTTGTTCCCCATGGGTCGTAAATTTCATAAGTATTATTACGATGGTTTTCATGAAAGTAATTACCAGTGATATAAAATGTAGCGTTTTTGAAGAATTCCATATCATTCAGAACCGGAATCGGTCCTCCGGTACCAAACTCAAATGTATTTTGTTTGCTACCTTGCCATTTTGCACCGTCGCCTGCTTCAACAGCTTTAAGACGTGTACCTTCGCGTACTACTTGCAAACCGGTTGGCTGACTACCATAAAGAGCGGGAACATCAGTTAACCAACGAATGAAACCGTCGTATCTGTCATTTCTTCCTCGACGAACGATTGTATTAACTACACCCGAAGAGACATCACCATATTCGGCAGTAAAACCACCTGTGATTACTTGAACTTCTTCGGTAGCATAATTTGATACCATTGGATAATATCCGGAACCCGAAACGCCGAATCCACCTGTGAATTGATTGCCGACGTCAATACCATCAACTTTGATTTGAGTTTCTTCAGTACGACCGCCACGGATAACAAATCCACCACCGCTCTGAAGCACACCTGAAGTCATAGCTACTACACCGGATAGCCCTTCACGAGCGATATTTTGAATTTCGTCACCCGACATAATTTTCTTTGTGCCGCCTTCGTCATCAACGTTCACCATTTTTTGAGCAGTAACTGTTACTGTCTCAGTCGTAACGCCGCCTGATTCATCTTTCATAACAATTTCCAAAGTAGTTGTTTTGTCAGCGGAAACTCTTACAAGCTGTCTAATAGTCTGTTTACCGACATAGGTAAATCGCACCGTATATTCGGCTGCCTCAATATTTACGATGGTAAAGCTACCGTCGTTTTCTCTGACCACGGTACCTTTGGCTGTTCCTTCCAAAAATACTGTAGCACCTCTCAATCCCTTACCCTCTTCATCTACTACTTTGCCCCGTAATATACCATAAATACTGGCATAAGACATTGCGGGCAAAATAATCAATCCTAAGAAAATAAGTAAAAATAACTTACGCATAAAGCTACTCCTTTAATAAACTAGTAGAAATTTTATTTTTACACATGTTTTTTGTAACAAATTTATCATTCTAACGTATAGTATAGATATAGGCTGGTACTTGATACCAATATGATTGGCATGATTTTGAGTAAAATCTTGTAACAGTTAGCCTATACAATTCCTAATTAATAATTTCAAAAAAATATTCTAACACAACACCCAAATTATTAAAAATTTGTGTAATTTCAAAGAATTATCTTGTAATGTTTAAAACTTAAGTCTAATTCCATAAACAACTGAGCTGCTTGAACGCATTGCTCTATTGAATTGCGAACTTGGTAAATCATTGACAAACAAACGTCCTTCAGTCCCAATCGTTAATGACAGATAGCGGAACAAGTCATACTGAGCATAAAGCCTTCCAAATCCCAAGGGTCCTTCGTTGGAGCCTCCTAAGCCTAATCTCCCGACAATCACAAAATCATCATATTTTACAATTGAATAATCCATAAATGCAGTTCCCCACATGAATTGTCTTACTGTTTCAATTTCGACAGGAACAATCACGTGATTATCACCGCCACCTGTAGGTGCCTGAACCGATGGTCCTGTATGATGTTCAACTGTACCGGGAATATAGATATTTTGCTTTCTATCGTAAGTAAATTCGGTTATGCCGAATTCAACACCGAAACCAAGTCTATCGGTTGCAGCGTAAGATATACTTTGCGAAATGTTCAGAATAGGTGAATTAGCACTCGTTTTGAATCCGGAATGCGAAAAATCATACGACATGAAAGTATGCAACTGTACACCTGCAAATCCCATGAATGGCTCTGCAAAATATGTCGGAGGTAAATTTGAAGCTACATTATAATTCGATTGGGGGATTGGGACAGAGGCACCATCGGAGATGCTATTGTTCATCAAATTAATGGTATTACCCGATTGAATTATGCTTTTTTCACTTAAAATAATTTCTTGTTTAGAATCTTCTGAATCAATGGCTGTGTTGTCCTGCAGAGTTGCGACAGATAATTCATCTTTAGTCATTGAAGCGGGTAATGAACTTTCAGTATCTATAACTGAAACTTCGATTTCATCTTTTGCTACGATTAACGATACAGATTCTGATTTCAATTCAACTGAGTTTGTGCTATTTTGTTGAGTTGATTCACTTGCTAAGATATTATCAAAATCAGCTGATGCAGCATTGCTATTCTGCAAGAACGCAATTGCACGTGGTGAATTTTGTTCGCTTATCTGCATAACGCCGGAAATCATGAAAGCAACTAATATTACAGCAGCAGCAGAATATTGATACCATCTGGATTGAATCTTAGTAATTTGAGCAGATGCCGGCTGAGTAGCCATAATATTCATTAATATTTTGTCTTCGGTATCGCGCAAAAGTTTTTCAGGTACGCGTATTGAAGCGGCGTCCTGCTTTAATTGATGGTGAGTGTCAATTGCCGCATCAAATTTTGATTTGGAATGAATATTATCCCGAAGCGCTTCCCGCAATTGCAGGTCTTCGGTGGTTGATAATTCACTATCAATATACTTCGATATTAAAATTTCAAGACTCATTTATTTCCTTAACCAATGGTTGAAGTAATTTTCTTAATATAATTCTGGCTCGATAAACTCTTATTTTTGCCAGTGAAAGTTCAATTTGTAAAATGTCGGCAATTTCCTGATAAGTACATTCCTCGTACTCTCGCAATATCACTGCTTCTCTAAGCGGCACGGGTAACATTTGCATAGCTTTGGCAATTTGGTCTTTCAGACCAATGTCATGCGTCGGGGTTTTTTCGGGATGATGGAAAGTCTCATCGTATGTTTCATGTTCTTTTTTCTGACGCAAATAGTTGTAGCAAGTGTTTCGAGCTATAGTAAAAAGCCAAGCAGAGAAATTCTGTCCATTAAATCCATCTCTTTTTTCGTAAATTCTAACAAAAGTTTCTTGGAAGGCATCTTCAGCCAAAATCTCATCTCCAAGCATCTTCACACAGTATCGGTAAACCTTTGGGGCATAGTTCTGATATAGCAAGTGGAATGCTTCTGCACTACCATGATTGAGCGCCTTTGTGGCGTTCTGAAGTTCATCTTCTGCTATATTTTTTTTCTTAAATAACATTTTTCAAAATTGTCAACCTTTACTAATACTTGAAACACAGCAATTGCTCAAAAAGTTACAAATTTTCTTCACTTTTTATGAAATTTCTTTAACATTCTTCAATACTTTTTGTAATAATTCAACTTAAACCATATATTGATAAACGATTTAGTTCAAAATTAAGCTATCTGAGTGAGATAACAAAATCTTTCGAGTAATGAAAAAGCCCGATATTGTTCGTATCGGGCTTAAATATTCGATTTTAGTTTGATTATTTATAAAGTGCGAGAGTTTTGTCAAATTGCTCCGAAACATATTCCCAATTTATTACATTCATAAATGCCTTTATGTAATCACCACGTTTGTTCTGATACTTGAGATAATAGGCATGTTCCCATACATCAACAGGCAAAATCGGTACTGTAATCCACTGAGTAAGATTGCCTTGACGTTCGGCTTGCATTACTACTAATTTGTCGGCAACCGGTTCGTAGGACATTATTCCCCAGCCCGAACCTTCTACTGCTCCTGCAGCAGCAGCAAATAGCTTGGCAAATCCATCAAATGAACCAAAAGATTTGTTGATATATTTGTTCAAATCAGAACTGCGATTGCCTTGTTTTGGTCCCATTACATTCCAAAAGATGGAATGTAGGAAATGTCCACCACCATGGAATGCTAACTCGCGTTCCCAATGTTTAATTGTAGCGAAATCGTTGTTTTTAATCGAATCTTGAATTTTTTCAGTGGCTGTGTTCAAACCCTTGACATATCCGGCATGATGGATGTCATGATGAAGCTTCATCGTTTGCTCGTCAATATGGGGTTCGAGCGCATTATAAGCATAGGGCAAATCAGGTAAAACATACTTTCCTGATGAATCAACGGTTTTATTCAAATCGTTGATTTTGATTTTTGATTGAGCCAATGATGACATTGGAAATACAGACGCAGCAGTCAATGCAGCACCGGCTGCTAAGAATTCTCTTTTATTCATGAAAAAGTCCTTCAAGCAATATTTTTTGATTTAGTTTTGCCTGAAGGACGAATTTAGTTTTGTATTGTTTGAATTTTAAGTCGGATTAATTCGATGCTTTTTTCAAAAATTCGATGAATTCCGACTCGTCTCTTGTGAACCCTTTTGACGCTATCATTTTCTCATCAGGAGTTAAAATGACGTACAAAGGTAATTCAATAGACCCGAATGTTTCTCGTTGCATTTCACGGTTAACCAAATCTGCCGGATTTCGGCTGTCAGTATAAAGTTTAAGCTTTATCATATTTTGCATTAAGCTATGTATTGGTGCTCTTGGGAACATATTAGTTTCCATCCATCTGCAATTAGTGCATTGCCAACCTGTAAAATCAATGAATAAGGGCTTGTCTTCTTCTTTAGCTTTGGCAATGGCTAAGTCATAATCTTTGAACCAATATTCTTCAACATTGCTTGAGCTCACTCCTGACATCGAAAAAGCAGCTGCATTTACACCATATTCCTTTGGAGGCAAGAATGCGTCTAATTCTCCGAGTGGTTTGCCCAATAACCCTGTGCCGAGCCAAATTGTAATCGTACCAAACACTAATGCAAATATAATCCTCACAGAGCCCACGCTATCAACCTGTGAGTCATGCGGTAATTTATACCAACCTAATATATAAGCAACAATAAGAATCCCACAAATCAGCCAAATTGAAATGAAAACATCCTTGGGGATTAATTCAAATGACCAAAAAAGGTCGGCATTTGAAAAGAATTTGATAGCAGCTGCAATTTCAACAAATCCCATTACTACTTTGACGTTATTCATCCAACCACCTGATTTGGGAAGCTTAGTCATGAATGACGGGAAAAGTGCGAGTAAGAAAAATGGTGCAGCAAACACGGCTGAAAATCCTAACATCCCGAGAATCGGGTAAAACCATTCTCCTGAACTTACTGAAATCAATGATGAGCCGACAAAGGGAACTGTACACGTAAATGAAGTTAGTGAAAAAACTAATCCCATCATCAAAACGCTTCCTATGCCGTCGCCTGTTGACTTTTTATTCAATAAATTCAATATGGATGGAGGTATCTGAATTTCAAATGCTCCGAACAAATTAAGTGCAAAAATCACAAATATCGCAGCGATAGCGAGATTCACCCAGCCATTCGTAGCTAATTGGCTGATACCTGTCGGTCCAAAGAAGATGGACACCATAAATCCTATCATTGTGAAAGTTAGTATGATTCCCAATGAATACACAAGTGAATCTCGCAATCCTGTACCCTTGCTCTTTTCAGCCCTTTTGGTGAAAAATGAGACTGTAATCGGTATCATAGGGAAAACGCAAGGAGTAAGCAATGACACTGCACCCATCAACATCGAAAACCAAATATATGAAAATATGCCCTCTTTTTTCTTTTGGTCAATTATTTCGCTCGATTCTGTTTGAGCTTTTTCGGGAGTTTTATCGGCACGTTCAAAATCCCTGTCAACACCTTCCTCGTAAGCATATGACGGAAAGCCATCTTCCGAATATGTTGCATTCAATTTTACAAAGTCTGCAATTTCAGATTCCGAAAAAGTAATTGTTTCGGATGAAATAAGACCTGAATACTCTTCGCCGGGCAAGCACCTGACTGTATCGCACAATTGAACAAAAAATACTGCTTTGGCGCCTATTTCAGCCAAGTTTGCATCTTTTTTAATCTTAACCGGAACATAAAATTCATATTTCGTTTTATAAATTTCTATGTCAAATTCAAACCCTTCATCATATTTGATATAAGGCTTTTGGGCGAAAACATGAGTGGGTAATTCAAAAACATCAGCCGGTTGCATTGTAATTTCCGAGGGCATCGGACCAATTCCCTCATCGCCTATGATTTCAACCATACCATATGTGTACCAATAATCATCCATCGTGATGACCATTTTGACCATGATTTCGTCACCGGCTTTGACTTCAGTCTTGTCCGAATATGCTGAAATTTTGATATGGTCTGAGCCTTTAACGGCATGAACTGAAGAGCTGTTGAAAATGAACAGAGCGGAAATAATAGCAATTATGATTCTAATATTCATTATAAATTCCATTATGATAATTACATTTTTACTTATGACGAAATTAACATATTTTCCTTATTTAAAATATGATATTTATTCTAAATCTTTGAAATAAGGAATTATTCTCTTGTCTTCGAAATATTTTTTAGGTCCGGATTTCTTACGAATTCGCTCATTCAATTTGTCGGAAAAGACTTGTGAGGCATCGTATCCGTATGTGCGTAGCAAGTAATTGACGGCAATAACTTCGGCAATAACAGTAATATTTTTCCCTGAAAAAATTGGCAATTTCACTTTTGAAACCTCAATTCCCATGATATTGATATTTTTTTCATCTAATCCTGTTCGCGTATAAGTTTCCTTTTCATCCCAATCTTCGAGCTCTACAACGATTTCGAGCCGCTTTTGGAATCTAATTGAACGAATGCCAAACATCTGTCTGATGTCAATAATCCCCAATCCCCGAATTTCCATAAAATGCTGAACCAATGAAGTTCCTGTGCCCATCAAAAGCGATTCTTTTTTTGATGTAAGCATCACGACGTCATCTGCCACAAGTCTGTGACCACGTTCAATCAGGTCAAGTGCAATCTCGCTCTTTCCTATGCCGCTTCTACCAACGAAAAGGCAACCAACACCATAAATATCGACAAAAGAACCGTGCACCACTAATTGGGGCGAAAATTGGTCATCGAGGAAATCAGATAGCATGGAAAATGCTTTGGTAGTATCAAATTCGGTCATAAAAACGGCGATTCCGGCTGCTACGAATATATCAATCAGTTCTTGGTCTAATGTATTGGAATTAGTAAGAATAACACACGGGATTTTGAATTGGCAAATTTTTTGAATAGCTTTGATTCGTGCGATACGTGATAGGCTTTTTAGGTATAAAGTTTCAGTATTTCCGAAAATTTGGACTCTTTGAAATGTGAACAATCCAACGTAACCCGCCAACGCTAATTGGGGGCGGTGAAGATTCTTATCGGTTATGAAATTTTCAAGCCCGGTCTCCTCAGTGAGTTTAACCAATTTAACAGGAGAACTTAAAAGCATTTCAACAGGAATCTTTTCCTGTACCATAGGTTTTAGGTCATCAATTTGTCTCATGTTCGCTCCGTTTCTAAACAATAAAGGGGACAAACGAATGCCCCCCTATGATACAAAAATACAAAAAACAAATTATACTTCTACACCTTTTGTGCGAACGCTAATTTGTTTGGTTTTCAATTTTTTAATTTGTCTGACCACTTTATCAGCGGCACTATTAAGACTTTTATGGAAATCGTCAGAGCCATCCTTGCCAACAAGAGTAGCTCCTTGAAGATGTGTTGTTATGATTACTGTTTTATCTGTTTCATTAAGAAATTCGACATTTGTGCTGATTATGCCGTCATGAAATTTGACAAAAGCTTCGGCATGTGCAAGGGCATCTTCGTGTAGTTTAGGGTGATGTCCCTTAGTGTGTCTGAAAGTTACTTGGGTTTTCATAAATCCACCTCTATAATTAATTTAAAAAAAATGGTGAATCAAACAAGCGTTACATTAACGCTGTTTGCTTTATTTAAAACGTCTCAAAAATTTCTTTGTTTTGATGTACCAACCTTTCTATTAAAATTGAAAGAAACATTAACACTTAGTTGCAAATATCCCGGCACAAAGTTGACCTTTTGATTAAGGCTTTCCTTGGGCGGATTAAATTGTTGTCGTACCTTGTAAAACATATCTGCATTAACAATAGTATGCGAGTATGACGCTTCGATAATCAAGCTGCCAAGAAAATAATCTTCATAATTTTTATCGAAACCAAGTTCAACGCCGGCATAAACTCTACCGAAAGCTCCTATATCAGTATCTTCGTAATGCAATCCGCCTATTCTCGTATCTTGCTCAATTGTTGAACTAACTCCTTCTTCCCATTTAGTATTTATAACTACCATACCAAGCCCGAGACCTGAATATGTACGAAATTGCGAAGTATAAGGCATATAGTCAAGGGAAAGGAACAAGGGCATATTGGTGATTTCAAAGTTCTGATGAAGATTTCTGTATCCTCTGAGTCCCGGCTCGTCAACCATCTGACCATGGCTTGAACTAAAACTTACAACTTGGAAATTTGCATGGAATCCGAAACGATACTGAGGCGAAATAGTCACCTTAGTACCTGCGGAAAGAGTAGGCATGATAGCCATGAGCCTTTTTGTTGAACCAAATTCATTCAAAAAAACATCGAAGAAAGCATCAGAACCACTCGAAAAGCCTCCGCCAATGCCAAGAATGACAATAGATTTCAAATCATACTTTTGCTCGCTCAAAATCACTTCTCCGTTAGCACGCTCTGAATCGAACATCCAAGCACTAAAAACCAACACAAATATTATTACTTTCTTAATCATTTACAATGAGAAAATAAGTAAAATTTTTATTCTGTGCAAATTTTATTTTTAATTTTTGAACCATTGTAAGATAATTGTCAATTCATTCTTCAGATTGTAGCGTGAGACAATGCAAACTATGAATCCATGTTCGAGCAAGAACTCTGCTCTTCTTGGAATCCTGTAGGCAGTTTTTGCGTATAGTTTGTTCGATTACGCGTGGACCTGCAAATCCAATCAAGGCTCCGGGTTCGGCAATATTTATATCTCCGAGCATCGCAAAAGATGCAGTAACGCCGCCTGTTGTTGGGTCAGTCAATATGGATATAAACGGAATACCGTTTTCACCTAATTCAGCCAGAATTGCAGATGTCTTTGCCATTTGCATTAGTGAGTAAGGGGCTTCCTGCATTCGAGCACCACCGGAAGCCGAAATAATTATTAGTGGGATTTTTTTCTTAAGAGATAATTTGGCTGCTCTGTAAATTTTTTCGCCAACAACAGAGCCCATACTACCGCCAATAAAATTAAAATTCATGCAGCAAAATGATACTTCGATGCCTCCGATTTTCCCTGTTCCGGTGGTAATCGCATCATTCAGTGATGTTTTTTTGATACTGTCAACGATTCTATCGGGATAGGCTTTTGTATCGGAAAATTCTAATGGGTCACCGGAAGTGAGGTGTCCTTCTGTTTCGACGAAAGTAGCTTTATCAATCAATATTTCAATATACTCTTTGCTTCCAATACGAAAATGATGGTTGCATTTTTTACAAGTATAAAGTTGAGATTCGAGTTCGGTTTTATAAATTATTTCACTACAAGCCGGGCATTTTGTCCATAATCCGTCGGGCATTTCCCTTGGTCTTGCATCATCAATGTTTGTCTGTGACCTCTGAAACCAAGCCATAATATTATTCCTCCTTAGGCACTAAAGATTCGTCTAATAAATCTTCGAAATCATTATTAAAAATATTATATATAACATTAAACTTCAAGATGTGTTCATTATTGTAAAATGGCGGGAAAAGCAATGTGATGGAGTCTAGCCCCATATCTTTGAATCTTGCATCGGTAACGAAATATTCCATATTCGACTTATGGATGACGAAAAATTCCTTGTTGATATAATGCTTGATGATTTTTATCAAATTTATTCGGAATTTGCGTTCTTTCAGCTTTCTGTCAAGATTTACAGCTTCTTTAGCCTTCAGCAAGTCGATGTTGTTTTGGTTATAAATGCAAAAAACGTTGCGTTTGTCTGCAACGAACATAGGAATATCGCGTGAGGGCTCTAATGATTCGACCGGTCTGATAACCAAATTATTGACAGTCGCGCTTTGCAATCTGCCTGTCACAGCTTTGATTTTGCCGTCCTTAGCATAAACCACGCTTACAATTGCACCTACGTGATTGAATATTATTTTGTAAACCACATCAGAAAACATAATCATTGGTTTCTCCTATCATTACTCTTAATATGATGTTTAAAGTAATCATATATTTCATCATAAATCAAATATGCATCATCTTTGTCTATGTCAGCAATTTTTGCATCTGCTGTTCCTGCACCCGAAGCATTGTCGAAATAAATTGTAGCAAGACTCAAACGACGCTGGAAAAAAGTTTCTCTCAGATGCAATGTCTGCATTTTTTTCAAAGGTATGATAATTATTTTTCTTATCCAAAAACCTTGTTTGACTATCAGATGTTCATTGTTGATAGCATATCCCCTATAAAGCCATCTTAGATATGCAGCGTAATAAAGCAAAGGTATCGCGGTGGCAACCCAAATCAAATCCGGCAAGAAATAGACTAATGGTGCAATCAGAATTACAATTGTCACCAAATATCGAACGAAGGCTCTGCGAATAGCTTTGCGAGAAATAGGAATAAATTTGTCGGGAAGAGTAAAACTGTAAATCTTTTGAGCCAATGCTATCAATTCATCATACTTTGCTAATGGGATTACAGCTTGATTTGAACCTGATTTTTGACCGAATCCGGCAGTTTGGAGCGTGAGAGTGAAGAAATTCAGTTTCTCTTTTAGAGGATTAGTCAAAATTGTAATTTGTTGCAGCTTCCTTAGCGGGATTGTTACTCTGACTTTGCTCAATAGCCCATAGCTTGTGACTAATTTGTTTTCCTCATTGACTAATTTGAATTTGAAATACTCATTGATAGTCCATAAAATATCAAAGACCCACGACAAAAATATAGTCACTAAGATAGTGGCGATAATCAACATCGTTATCGAAAATACATCAAGCGAATCGATGTAATTTTGGTTGTCTCTGACGAATTTATCTATAGTGTTTTCCCAAATACCAAATTGGGACAAAATACCCATAAGCCACAAGCCAAACACAAGAAACAATGGACGCAAGCGAACCATTCCGTAAACAATCAGATTTCTCCAGGATAGCTCAAATAATACATTGGATTTTTCTTGCTCATCTGCTTCATCTTGAATACTGTCTGAGGAAACTTCAGTCGCATCCTTGTTTATGTCTTTTTTTAAGCTGAATTTGTAATTTTTGATGATTTCGGAAATTTCATTAGCATCATGGACAGAGACAAATTCCAAGGCGCCCTCGGTCTGCAAATCTCCGGCTGTTTCTATACTGACTCTGACAAGTCCGAGAATTCGTTGGATGAAATTTTGGTTGATATTTACATTCTGGATTTTTTCAAGCGGAATACTTCTTTGACGTTTAGCAAAGATACCGGAACGAATTACAAGTTCTTTGGGAGTGATTTGAAAATTGAAAAAAATGTAGTTCAAAACGATAGATGGAACTAATACCATAAGCCCGATAAGTGCCAAAATAAGGTAAAAATATTGGTCACTTTGCTTTTCGACTACTACGAAATAAAAGGCAAGAGCCAAACCGGGTACATTTGTAAAAAGTCTGTAAACCAATGTCAGCGGATGTAATTTTCTCGGCTCGATGTACTCTTCGTACGGAGTTGTCATACTTCATCCTCGGGAGTAACATTTTTGAGTCTGTCGCGGAGTTGTTCGGCGTATTCGATTGGCAAACCCGGAATAGTAACATCTGCTCCACGCGTACCTGCTGTGTAAATCACCAATTTGCCCAAACCGTATATTCGGTCTAAAACGCTTTGTATGACGTCAATATGCTGAATTCTGAGGTATGGAGCAGTCGTTTTGACTCGGGTTAGCACACCGCGTTCGATATAAACTTCATCTTCACGGACACTGAATTTCCAATATTTATAATAAAAATATGGATAAATAGCGGCAACTATAACGCCGATAACAAAAATTATAAGCGTGGTAATGCCTTTTGGAAAAATCCAATCCGTGAAAAAATTCGGAATCACGAAGAAATCAAGTATGGCAAAGAATATCGTATAAAACAAGGTTCGCATTATGATATTAATTGTCCAGATAATTTTAACTGCCGGGTCTAAACTATACATATTTGTTTCCAATTTTTATTAACTTTGGATAAAACGTAAGTCGGCAAATTAAATTATTATCAAAAAAGTGTAGTTTGCTTAACTTCATCAGAACTATTATCCGGCTCGCTTGGTTTATCATCATCACGAATCTCCGCTTTGGGGTAAACTCCGGCATGAGAGGAAATGTTCAGCAGAATACCAATTGCGGCAGAATAAATCAATACTGCAGTGCCGCCATAGCTCACAAAGGGCATTGGCACACCTGTAGTCGGGAGTAAACCGCTGTTGACACCTGCATTGACCAAAAGATATGTAGCAAATGTAATCAAAATGCCAACTGCTAAAAAGTATCCGAAATTATCGGGTGCTTTTTTGGCAATTAACATTCCTCGCCAAAAAACAATAGCAAACACCGCAATGATGCACAACAAACCAATCAAACCATATTCTTCGCCAATGATTGCAAAGATGAAGTCACCGTAAGATTCGGGCAAGAAAAGATGTGATTGGCGGCTTTGCCCGGCACCGACTCCGAATAATCCACCATTGCCCAGAGCAATCAGCGATTGATTGCCCTGATAGTTGACAGCATCATTAACTCCCGGTTCACCTGAACCGAAAAATGCTGTTAGTCGCTTTAGGCGATACTCCGCTGATACCAAGTAAACTCCTATGCTACCCAAAGCAACAATGAACATACTACCCAGATGCAACAAGTTTGTATTACCTATAAACATCATCGTAATTGCTATGATAAAAATTACAAACATGGTCGAAAAGTTTGGCTGCAAGCCTATAAGAAGGCATATCATTCCTGCCCATAATATGAATGGCAAAAAGCCTCGTTCCAATTCCTTGATAACTTTTTGTTTTATTGATAGCAATGCCGCAAAATGAATTACCAACGCAAATTTGGCAAACTCGGATGGTTGGAAGCTCAGTGGACCCAAATTGAGCCATCTTGAAGCCCCTTTTACAGAGGTCCCGGACACCAAAACAATAACAAGCAAAACTATTCCAATCACAATCATAGGTTTGGAAACACGCTGCCAAAAATGATAATTAATTTTAGCAAAAATAAGCATGACAGCCAATCCCAACATCACTCTAAATGTATGACTAAGGAAAAAGAACTCGGGGTTGCCAAAGCGGAATTGGGCTATTGGGGCGCTTGCACTATAAACAAAGGAAATCGAAAATAGCATTAGAGCCACTATTGGCAATAAAATGAACCAATCAATATGTCCTTTGGTGTTATTCATAATCTCAGAATCGGTTTACAATTTCTTTAAAAACGTCTCCCCTATGCTCAAAATTCATGAACATATCGAATGACTTGCAAGCAGGTGTAAACACAACTTTATCACCATTTTCAGCTTCTTCTAAAGCTACTGAAAGTGCTTCGTCCAAATCCATAACTTTTATGCACCTTTTGGCAGTGCAAAAATGATTGAATATATTGTCGGCTTCTTCACCCATCGCAATGATGGATTTGACATTGGCATCGACTACTGCATCCAAAGCAGAATAATCGTTGCCGTCTGCTCTGCCACCTGCAATCCAAACAATAGGTGCGTTATAAGCTTGGAGTGCGTACCAAGTGGCATTGACATTTGTGGCTTTGGAATCATTGACAAAATCAACTCCATTAATAGAACGGACAAATTCCAAGCGGTGCTCGACACCCTTGAATTTTGATAATCCGTCTCGAATATCTTCATTGCTCAACTCAAAAGCGCGAACAGCTAAGGCTGCCGCCATCGAGTTGTAGGCATTGTGGATACCTGGTAATCCTAAATCGGCTACCGGCATAAGTACCTCCTCTTTATCTGCTGCATTTATAAATATTATGCCGTCGCGTGTATATATCCCCCTATCCACCGATGACATCGAGACAAAAGCTATTTTGGCATTCGTTCCCAAAATGTTTTTCCATAATATCTCATCGTCTCTATTTAAAACTAACAAATTTTTTTCATTTTGATTCAAAGTAATTTTCCACTTTGATTCCACATATGCCTCCATCGTACCATGATATTTGAGATGGTCGGGCGTAATATTCAGTATCAGAGCCACTTCCGGGTGAAAATTTTTAATTCTGTCTAATTGATAACTACTTGCTTCTACAACTAAAATAGTTTCTTTTTCTACATTATTAACAAGGTCGGACATCGGAATACCGATATTTCCGCAAGCGATTGCTTTTTTTCCGGCATTATTCAGTACGAATTCGATTAGCGAAGTTGTAGTGGTTTTGCCGTTTGTACCTGTGATTGCAATAATAGGATTTTCTATAAACTGAGAAGCATACTCCAATTCGCTGATGATTTCGATATTATGTACTGAAGCTGTCACTAATATTTCAGCTTCAGGTGGTACACCGGGAGAAGTGATGATAAGTTCGCAATGTTCTAACAATTCAAGCTTATTTTCGCCGAATTGGCAATCAATACCAAGTTCAGTGAGTTCGGCAATCAAATCAACAAACTGAGACGCAGCCTTTGATTCGGTCAAGATAACATCATTACCCTTTCTTTTGGCAAGTTTTGCAGCTGCAACCCCACTTTTGCCGGCACCTATTACTAACACTTTTTTCATTTATTTTCGTTTCCTATATTTCGATGTTACAAAATTACGACTGATATAATTAATTTCAAGATAAACGAAAATTTTATTACATTTAAATTTTATAAAAATGATAAACTAAGATGATAATTCCGATATATAACTGTTTTCACCCGATACTCCGACAAGAAGCTGTACAAGTCACCGAATTCAATCAAAATGTAGCAGATTTAGTCGCCAATATGTACGACACATTGTATAATATTTCCAATGGTGTTGGACTTGCCGGCAACCAAGTCGGGAGCAATGATGCCCTGTTTATCGTTGATTTGAACGTCGGCAGCGATGAAAAAAAGCCTAATCCGATTACTATCATCAATCCTGAAATAATTTTCTATTCGGACGAAGAGTCCGAAGAAAGCGAAGGATGCTTGAGTATTCCTGAATTTTTCGAGAAAGTTGTCAGACCCGAATCAATTCAGATTCGTTATTACGACTTGGATATGAAGGAATACAACACTGAGGTTTCAGGATTTTTGGCTCGAGTAATGCAACATGAATTCGACCATTTGAAGGGAAAATTGATTTTCGACAAGATAACACCACTAAGAAGAGCATTAGCCAAGAGCAAATTGAACAAAATCAAACGCGGCGATTTATTGCCAAACTACCCTATGATTATGCCTGACGGGACATTGATTGAACCTGAGATTGAAGAATAATTCTATGAAATGATATAATTGTGGCGATTATATTCGTCTTAGATTTAGAGGCTTAAATTGTCAATTGAAATAGCTGAGAAAAATGAGACCGAACAAACTACTCGAATTGGTTGCTGAAGGTGAATCTTCCATAATGGAGTTTAAGCGCAAATCAACTACCCCATTCAAACTTGCCAAAGAAATTTCAGCATTAGCCAATACCAAAGGCGGAATGCTCTTAATTGGTGTTGATGACGATGGTACAATCTACGGAATTGAAAGCGAAAAAACTGAAATTGAAGCAGTAGAAGTGGCTTGTGGGTTCCATATAGACCCTCCTATTGAGCCTATCATCGAAGTTATCAGTGTTAAAGGCAAAGATGTATTATTTGTACAGATAAATGAAGGTGAGCACAAACCACATAAATTGAAGATTGAAGACCCAGACACTAAGCAGATTCATCACAGAGCATATATTAGAATCGGTGAGCAGTCTGTCGAAGCCAGTCGGGAAATGTATCGTTTGATGAAAAATTCTACAGCAGGAAAGCCACTCAAAATCAGCATCGGTGAAAATGAAAGACGTTTGTTTGATTATCTCGAAAAAAAAGACCGTATTACAATTAAGGACTTTTCACATTTGGTAAACATCTCCGAGAGGCGCGCTGAACGTATGATGATTAAATTAGTCCAAGCCGGTGTGCTTCATATTCACAATGATTCTACAAGAGATTATTTCACTTTAGTATAAAAAAAAGGTTGAGAATAGTCCCAACCTTTGCAAAAGCGTAATGCTGAATTTGTTCTTTACTTCGCAATCATGATTGATTTCACTTCAATATATGGACCTGCTTCCATTTTAATAAAATACATACCCGAACTGAAGTCTGCAGTATTCAATATAATTTCATAAATTGCCGGTTTCAACATTTCGTCAACGAGCCTCATCACCACATTACCCTCAATATCAGTAATGTTAAGCTTAACATCGGAATCGAAAGCTATTCCATAGCTTATCTTGAAATCCGTAAGTGCAGGATTTGGTGATGGCATTCCGAGGAAGAACCTGATAGCAGATGCAGTATAAATAATTCGATTATCATTGAAGCAAACTTCGTTTATATTAACAACCGATAAATTATTCACCGCTGTATAACAATCGTAATCAAGAGTTGCAAAAATTGGAGATTGCCCCATATCGTTCAATAATGCCATAAATTGGACTTTGAATGCTTCAAAGCTTTGATTACTTGTCACATAACCACTACCTGATAATTCTAACTGACCGAAACCGATGTATTCAATTTTGTCCCATACCCAATAATCACCATTTGCGGGATTAGTATTCAATTCCGATTTAAATGATTGATTAATGTATCGAATTACACTATTATCAAAACTAATTGTAATTTTCAAACTCTGCAAGGCATCATCATTAAGACTTGGTAATTGTAGGAATACATTATAATCAAAAACTTTGCCCGGGTCGAAAGTATATTCTGCCTTATCGGGTTTGATTGACAATTCTCCGGCTGAACCCGTAAGTTCGATTTCGATTGGAATAGAAGCAGAATTTGGAATTGTCAAATTTGAATTATATGAGCCAATTCGTGTAGGTTCAAATTTCACCTTGAAAGTGAATGTTGCGCCGCCTTTCACAATTGCGTCTTCCGTAGCATTAATAGAGAATCCCATATCGCCGGAAATAGTATGAGACGAGAAATATAAAATTATATCACTATCTTTACTTGTATTTGTAATTGTAATCGAATTTTCACTTTCCGAACAAATCAATTTGTTGCCAAATGCGGAGCGGTCACCGTAAGATAAATTGATACCGTCACAATCAGTGCTCAAACGATTTTCACGCCATTCATCAACAAATTTGGCGTCATAGTTATCAGCCATAATTATTATTGTATTCAAATGGTCGCTTCCGGCTGCTGGAGTGAATGTCACAGGAATTTCGAGTCTATCCTCCATAGCAATAGTAATATTTGTCGGATTGGTTCCTGATTGCCAAGCGTATTCAGTATTTTGCAATTCGAAGAAAATTTCATTAATGGATAAATCCGATGATAAGCTGGGATTTTCGAGAATCAGCTTAGCTGTAGTAGATTGACCGACTACGACAGATTCGCCACATTGCCAAGTTGCAATAAGTTTTGGCAAATAACCTATTCCTTCCAATTTGGAGACCAAATCTACAGTTTTTGACCTGACTGTAACCAGAATTTCTTTATCAAAATCAATTTCTTGAGTTGGATTGAAAGTCACAGGGATTCTTTCTTCCCCGTTTGCAGCCAATGAAAATGGCAGTGGAGTTTGCAAATTATAAGTAAAGGCACCGCCATCATTATCTGCAAATTTAATGTCATCAATATATTCGATTCCGTTACTATTATTGCGAATGACGATTTCGCCGTTATATGTGCCGTTAACTCGTTGGCGTTCCCAATCGAATGATGAGACACGAACATCTGCGGAAATTCCGAACCCTTTGAGAACCGTCACGGCATTTTTGCAAGGAGATTCGACATAGAAATTCAAATCAGCAACTCTTTCATCCATTTCTCGTGGTGTAAAAGATATTATTACATCAATACAATCGCCCGGTTCAACCATGATTCTGTTATTAAGCCGAGTTACATAAGCAGGGAACGAAATGACAAAATCAAGCAGATGTGTTCCACGAATTTTGGGGTCGATAAAAACTCGATAATTTGAATTATTTTCAAAGGCGCAAAAAATTGTGTCGGTGACAGTTTTATTGAGATTAACTTCACCAAAATCATATTCTTCGAGCACTAAACCACCGCAAATACCATTGCCGGCAAGTTCAACTTTAATATCACTCATACACTCACCGGAAACAACAAATTGAGCCCTACGTAAATTCAGATATGCCGGACGGAATTTGAATTGAACTTCGATTGATTCTCCGGGTTCTAATATTTCATCAATAAGATTAGTCATGAGTTCGAAATCTAAATACATTTCACTTTGACCAAAATCTCTAATTTCAGCTCCTGTAATTTTTGTCATTAACTTGCTATTATTGACAATTAAGCCGGAAGCCACAATTTCTAAAGAATCACCCCATGTGCAATCAGGAAAATTAACAATTGGAACTGCGAAGCTCAATTGAGGCTGTTCGATTACGAATTGTTCGCTTATAGATTCACTAACAGGCAATTTACCATATTTTGATAAGTATGAATCTTTTGCTCCTAAGGACTGAAGATTGATTTCGCCAATTTTGATTGTTCCTGAAAAATCTCCTGTCTGATATTGATTAAAGTCAGAATCAAATGTCAGTTTTGAAGTGTAGATTATATTATTCATTTGGTTTGGAGCCAAATCAATTAGATTCAATCTCTCATTAAATACTGCAGTGAATTTCCTTGCGCTTGGATAGGCAGGAAGCGTTTTAGCAATCATATAATCGGTATAATTTCCGGTATAGGTTCCTTCGACATAGATTTTAGGTTGCTCGCCATAAACTCTACGGAAAGATACTTTTTCAGGAGTTGGTCTGAAATCTTCAAACTTTTCTTCACCACCTAAATAGTTCAAATTAAGAAAATCTCCCTTTGAAGAATATTTTGCGATGAAGAAATACGGGACACTTGAATATGGAAACAAGGGAGTTGTATTTCCGAATTTGGAACCGGCGTATGCTGTACCGACAACATATGCATTACCTTCTTCGTCAACTGCCACACCATAAGCCATATCATCATGTTGGAATCCACCGTCACTACGAGCCCAAACCAAGTTGCCATCACTATCAAATTTGGCTAAGAAGAAATCTTTTTTGCCGATACTTGTGAGAGTTTTATTTCCGATTGTCATCGAACCTTCAAAGTAGCCGGACATATAGATGTATAAATTATTGAAAGATGCATCAATACAGGTTGATATAACATCTGCATTGCCGCCAAAACTTTTAGCAAATTTATGTGTAAATTTATCGGAAACTCTAACTCTGATTTTAACATTTTCGGACTTGAAATCCGGGTACCAAGTATAAGAGCCGCCTGTTTGCTTGGTAGTAATCAAAGTCCATACTTTTCCATTGTCAATTGAATAATATATGTCAACTTCGGTCTCATCAGTGACACCACTCCAATTAATTGCAATAGAATCGCATTTGGAATAAACATCATTTTTTTCTGGTTTTTCCAATTTAATCCGTTGAAATCCACCGAACAAATCAACTTCCAATGCACAAGGCAATCCATCAACAAGTAAAGCCGCTTGGCGGTATATTTTTTCGTCTTGCGGTGTAAATCTTATTGTAATTTTTCTGGGTACGTTCACAGGCATAATGAAATCATAATTAGGCTGATTTCCAACTCCATCGCCCCAATCAACTACTTTAAAATAACCGGGTGGAACGATTCTGATATCTTGTGTGGTTAGATTTTTCAATCTTGGAGTTATAGTTACCGTACGTTCAATGTATGAACCTATATCGGGGTTGTCAAAATCAATTAGTTTTTGGTCTGAATCTACATAGACAATATTTTCGAAAGGAACAAGATATTGTTTATTTGTAGTCTTCCCTAATGGTACAAATCGAATTGATACTCTACGTGATGTTTCGACTGTATCGCAGATATCAGGATTTGTCCACACAATTTGACAATGAACTTTATAAGATATAGTTTCGGCAAAGGATTTATAAATATTACTCAGTTCATTTCTTGTGCCAACCATAACATACTTACCACCCGTCATTTGTGACATATATTCTAAGTCATTACTTTTATCAGAAAGCAATGTAATTGAAAAAAGTTGAATATTGTTGTCATTCATTTCTGAGATTATTTTGGACATCTGCAATGGCGCACCTTGCGATTCATGTGCCCCGTCAGATAAAAATACAATAGCTCTTTTATGCCCGGGAGGAGCATCTTGTAATAAAGTTATTGCACCGGCGATTTCATCTAAAAATGCAACGTTGAAATTAGTACTTCCAACTATTTGAATAGGCTTATTCAAAGAATCCAAAAGCCATTTTTTATTAGTAGAAAAAGGGCTTATAACTGAGGCTGTGCCTGCAAATGAAGTTATTGCAATTTGAGACTCAACACCTAAATCAATAGTATTGATAAAAGTTTTGGCAGCATCAATTGCCCAACTCCATTTCGTCTCCCCGTCAACCCTATCTTGCATCGAACTACTTCTGTCCAATACCAATACAACACTAACGGGAGCATCAGATTCGCAAATGATTTCAACTAATTCTTTTGGTATCTCTAAACCGTTATCAATCACAACAAAATCTTCAGGTGTCAAACTAGTAAAATGATGACCTTGGACGGTATAGGCGCTGAAAAATGCCCCTACTCTTGGAAATTTATCCGGAACGATTTCCGAAACGGCAAAACTTTGAGCTTTCAAGCTCGAATTAATGAGGATTAAGCCCAAAAAACAAAGTAGAAACAACTTTTTCATAGTTCACCTAAAAAAATTTATACTTTAAGCTACAAAAGAATTCCGATTGCAAAACAAAAACATATAAATATAACACAAAATTTGCAAATTTGTTACACAAATTTGTTATGAAATTGAAGATTCTAAAAAGTTGATTGTTTTTTTGTGGGTATCAAGTTCGATATTGATTCCAATCGGCAATGTAATCTTTGAATTAATATGCCCGAAAGGTAAGCCCAATACAACGGGTTTGCCCAAATCAGCTAAGTAATGATGGATAAGTTCGCGAATCGAATACCCACGATTAGGATAGAATGGTTTACGAGCATCAATGTTACTGAATGTTCCAAAAATTACACCTTTGCATTGGTTGAATTTTCCTGCTAATTTTAATTGTGCCAACATTCGGTCAATTTGGTAACCGTGTTCGGAAACATCTTCGATGAAAATGATTTTGTTCATGGCGTCAAATTCATATTGAGTACCCAATGTAGAACACAGCATTGTCAGATTACCGCCAACAAGTTCGCCTTGTGCTACTCCGGGTGAAACGACGGAGATGCTATTATCTTTGAACTCGTAGAATTGGACAGCATGTTCGGAAAAAATAAGTTGTCGTAAATTTGTTCGCGTAAAATTATCGAAACTCATTGAGGCTACAGGTCCGTGATAGGTCACAAGCGATGATTTAATTCTAATTGCATTCAATAATGCTGTCACATCACTAAACCCCATTATGATTTTTGGGTTAGCAGCAATAATATTATAATCTAATAAATCAAGCATTCTGATAGTGCCAAAACCGCCTCTTGCGGCTATTATTGCTTCGATTTCCGGGCGTTCGACAAATCCCATAAATTCATCAGCCCTCTGTTGGTCAGTGCCTGATAGGTATCGATTCTCATTTTTTTGATTTTTGATAGATGAACCAAGCTCGATTTTACATCCCATATCCTTGAAAAATCTCAGCCCGTTGCGGATTTCGTACATACTTGTAGGGCTTGCCGGTGCAGTTATAGCTATTGTTCCTCCGGGATAAATGCCCTTTGGTTTGACAATACCTTTTGTATGGGCAGACATTGAGTTGGTTTGCGGGTCAAATCGTGAACCGGACTTATCATGAGCCATTAATGATGAAGCCGCCAACCAAGCTGTTGATGCTGTTATAAATTTACGTCTGTCCATCTTTATCTTCAAATTACTTTTATTATTCAAACAAAATACTTACTTTTGCAAACTCCAATTTGGAGTACAACGGAAAGATGCAGGAGTGGTTGAACTGGCACGCCTGGAAAGCGTGTGTACCTGCAAGGGTACCGTGGGTTCGAATCCCACTCTTTCCGCAAATGTTTTTTGCATCAAAAAGCTTGCTAATTTTGTGCCAACCTTCACAATAATGTGCGAATCTATCAAAGCTCGGCTATCGTAACTCCTGCTCCGCCTTCTACTAATTCACCCAATTTGAAAGATTTGATTGATGGATGAAATTTCAAAAACTCATGCACTGCATGTTTGAGAGCACCGGTCCCTTTTCCGTGAATAATAGTTATACGTTCCAAATTTGTCATTAGTGCTTCCGATATAAATTCGTCTATCATTCGCATTGATTCCTCAGCCCTTCTGCCACGAATATCAATTCGGGATTCGGCATCGAACTTTACGTATTGCGACGCAGAGGACTTCTTCTCTTTTGGAGTTTGGCCTTTTTTGATTCTGTCGAATGGTAATCTGAATTTGAACCCGTTAAATTCGACGACTGCCATCTTATCCTCTTTGTCCACCAATACAATCGAGCCGCTTGAATTATTGTCAATCATTATGACGTTATCGCCAGGTGAGAAATCAGTTTCGGTAGCGACTTCGACAAGCACCTTTTTGACTTCTTTTTCTACTTGAGCTTTAAGCGATGTTTTGGCATCTTCGTAGCCCTTTTTAATCTCACCAACAGGCTTTTGGGATTCTTTAATTTCTTTTATCGTATTTTCGACCAATGAATTGGCTTTGTTAACGATTTCGAATGCTTCGAGTTTGGCGTCCGAAATCAAATCTTTCTTCTTGAGCTTGATTTCGGTAAGTTTGGCTTCGTATTCGGAATTCAACTTTGCAAAAGTCAATTTTTCCTTTTCGAGCTCATTTTTCAAGTTTTGGCTTTCGGTTTTATATTTTTGCAAGAGCGTAATGCTCGATTCGAGTTCAGATTGGCGCGAGCCAAGATATTTTTGGGCTCTTTCGAGCACAAGTTCCGAAATACCAATATTACGAGCTAATACAAAAGCATAAGAATTGCCAGGAATTCCTGATAGGAAGTGATAAGTTGGAACGAGTTTGACATCGTCAAATTCTAAAGAAGCGTTGGCAATTACCGGATTATTCAAGGCATAAGTTTTAAGTGATGATTGGTGCGTTGTCACAACAAAAAACAGCTTTATGTTGATGAAACTATCCAAGACTCCACATGCAAGTGCAGCGCCCTCTTGTGGGTCAGTTCCCGAGCCGATTTCGTCAACCAAGATGAGAGATTCATTCCCGCAAGATTCGAGGATTTTTTTTAAGTTTAATATCTGCGAACTGAATGTGCTGAGGTCGTTTTCTAAAGATTGGTGGTCTCCAATTGCAGCAAAAACAGTTCGGAAGTTTGTCCTGCAATCGCCAAGTGGGAAAATACCGCTCAATGCCATTAGAATATTCAAACCAATGCTTTTGAGTGCAACCGTCTTGCCACCGGCATTAGGACCGGAAATTAAGTGTCCTCGTGTATCTTTGGTGAATTCAATCGTCAAAGGCATGACTTTTTTGGCGCCTTTTGCATGAACAAGCAGCGGGTGTCTTATGTCTTTAAGATAAATATAATCTTCGTCGTTTACATTTGGCTTGATTCCGCCAAAGTCAACGGCATATTTTGCTCGTGCAGTCATCGAATCCAAGTGGGCAACGATGTCGAGCGATGCTATCAATAAATGGCTATCTTTGCCGATTTCGTTTGTCAAATTGGATAGTATTCTGTGCATTTCGCGTAATTCATCATTATGCAGCAATGACAATTCATTGTTCAACTCGATGATTTCTGAAGGTTCCAAAAACACTGTCGAGCCTGTTTGCGAAATGCCATGGATAATACCCGGCAATGCCCTTTTGTTTTCAGCCTTGATAGGTAATACAAAACGACCTTCGCGAACAGTATAAAAATCTTCACGAGTCATGTCTTCATCTTGTACATGGCGGAGAATTTTCTGCAAACGAGTTCTTAGATGTTGCGATTTTTGGGTGATTTTGCGACGAATATCGTAGAGTTCCTTAGTGGCAGTATCACGAATATCGCCATTATCATCAATAGCTTCAGTTATGTGTTTTTCGAGTAATTTATTTAAGTAGAGGTGTTCGACAAATTCGTAAAGCAATGGAAATTGTTCCCTTCTGTCATCGAAAAACTTTGCGATAATACGGAAAGCACGAATGACATCATGCACAGCCAATACCTCAGATGAGGACAAGACTGCATTTTCGATAGCCGCTTTGTAAATCTTATGCTTTACGTCCGTTAGACCTTCGAAAGGGACTTTCAGACCGCTAAAATATAGTTGCTTAAGCGATTCGACAAGATTGATTTCATTATTCAAGGAGAACAAATCAGTATTTGGTTTGAGTCCTTTGATTAGACTCACTCCCAAATCTGAATATGCGTATCGAGAAACGAAATTCAAAACTGAACTGAATTCCAATTCATTCATAGAATTGCTCAGAACAGCTTCGTCGTAAGGATTATCGAAATTGGTTAAAACTTCATCTTTAAGCATTAATCAAGCCCCAAGCAATTCTTTTGCGATTTGTTGAATAAGTTTGTTATCCCCTTTTCCCTTGAGTTGCTTAACCGATGCTCCGATTAACTTGCCTAAATCCGATGCTTTGTCGAAACCATTTTCGGAAATAATTTCACGAATTACATCACGCATTTCATCAGCAGACATTTGTTTTGGCAAAAACTCCATGATAATCTGCAGTTCTTCTTCTTCCTTCTCTTTCAAATCTGTTCTTCCGGCATTAGCATACATTTCAATCGCATCTTTTCGCTTTTTAGCCAATGAATTGAGTATGTTGATTTCTTCATCGGGAGTCATCTCTTTGCCTGTTCCGGATTTTGAAAACTCGATGATTACGGCTCTGATTGAACGAATCGTTTCGAGACGTAACTTTTCACCGGATTTCATAGCCGCTTTCATTTGTTCGTTTATTATCGTTTCTAATGACATAAAAATACCTCAAAATTTAATAATATTTATCTTCTTAATTTCCATTCATGCAATTTTGAATCGTAAAATTCCTGATCCAATCTGCATTTATCGTAAAAACCGCTTACCTGCCGTTGCCTGAAAGCTTCGTAGGTACTGATTGCACAAGCAACCGAAATATTGAGACTCTTAATCATACCCACTTGAGGAATAATAAAGTTGCCGTCAGCTAACTCACAAGCTCTCTCCGTAATGCCAAAGTGCTCATTTCCGAATACAAGGGCTACTTTTTCGGTCAGATTCAAATCGTAAAGAGATTTCGAATCACTCGCCAAATGAGTAGTGTAAATCTTGAAATCTTGGCTTCGGAGTTTCGCGTAACATTCCTCGATATCGGTAAAGAACTCAGATTCGACCCATTTTCGAGCGCTTGCAGAACTCGAATCGCCTAATTTCGGGAATCTCTGTGAGCCGTCGTAAACAAGATACACTTTCAAGATGCCTACTGCATCACACGAACGCAAACAAGCCGATAGGTTATGTGGGTCCCAGATGTTCTCGAATACGGCTGTCAAATCCACTTGCCTGTTTTGCAAGACTGTTTCAAATCTTTTAAGACGTTTCTCAGTTAACACTATTCAATATCAATTTTATTTATCAACATAGATAAAACGAATATAAATGAATAGTATTTAATCAAAATGAATGAAGCTACTAATTGATAAAAAAAACTTGTGATATTTAGAAATAGTTAGAGTTCCGAAGGTATTCTGAATAAAGTCCCGGCTCAACATGAACAGTTGTTTTGTAATTCATTTTATAATAGATGGATTTTTCGACTGCACTTGCTATAACATGAGCATCATGAACACTCATTTCAGCAGGAAGGCGGATGTCAATATTGAGCTCTTTGTGGTCGCCGTAACTATGAATACGGAAATGATGCACCGAAGTAATTGCCGGATTAACATTTTTGGCGATGTTCATTACTTGCAATTTGAATTCATGCGAGGGGTGTTCTCCAAGTAATGAACCGGCTGCTGACTTTAGAATTTCGTATGTAACGTAGAACAACATCAATGATACTCCCATTGCAAGTACACTATCCATCCAATAAAATTGTTCGCCGAAAAATGCTCCTACAACGATAACGACAGTTGAGATTGCATCCGTTCTGTGATGCCAACCATCAGCCTTAAGGGATTCGGAATTGATTTTCTTACCGTAATAAATTGAATACTGCGCCATTATCTCTTTGATAACAATCGTTATAGAGAAAATGATAAGCGTTGTAATATCATAATCGACGATTTCACGTGTTTGTAATCTCGCAATAGATTCGGAGATGAAATTTATACCGACAACTGCCAAAATAGTTGCGACGATAACCGAAATAACTGATTCTGCCCTGCCATGACCAAAAGGATGCTCGTAATCAGCAGGCTTTGATGCTATCCAAAAGCCAATAAGCACCACAGCCGACGTTATCGAATCAGACAAGGTATGCCAAGCATCAGCAATCATAGCAAGAGAATTAATCCTCAGTCCGGCATAATATTTAATTGCAAAAACCAAGATGTTTAGTACAATCGAAATCCAAACTAAAATATATGCTACATGGTATTTATTCTTAGGTGGCGCCATTTCTGCTACAATTTCATAACTTTAGAAATTTTAACGGTCAAATCAAAGACCGGTTCTTTAGGTGGTGGTGGTGTTTTAGACTTCTTCTTCTTTTTCACAACTTTGGGAGCAGTTGTTTCAATTAAATCGGTTGATACCGAAGCATTCCGCTCCTGAATCTTGTTGTTCTTAATCAAATCACGCAATACTTCTGCCCGTAGGTCTAACAGTTCACTTAATTGCTCTTTGTTTTTCACAGTTACGGTTTTTGTTTTCTTTTTCTTTTTCTCGATAACAGTTTGTTTGACCTTTTTATTTTTAAAATAGGAGTCACCTGTATTGATAACCAAATCTATATGCAAACCCTTTTGGTGAGTTAGAATATGCTTCAGAAAATTTATATAAGTATTGAGTGAATCATGAATTTTCGAATCATTATCAACGAAAGCATCAATTTTGAGCAGTTCGAACCCTTCAGTCAATTTTATGACATCAAAATTTCGTGTCATTTCGTAATACTTGGTTAAATTCTGAAGGTTGAGCAATACAGCATGGTCAGTGAGCAAATAGCCTTCGATTATAATTGAATATTGCTCGCCAACGGGCAGAACTTGCTGATAAGAACCATCTGCTGAATTAGATTTGGCTTCAAATACAACACCTTCAGAATTTATAAACTTAACTTTAGTAGAAATTACACTGCCGTCTTCAACGTTTTTCACAAGTCCTGAAATCAGGACTATCTGTTTATCTTTCGATATGCCCGGATGCAAAGTAATGAAAAAAATCGCCATGAAAATTATGTATTTCATCAAAACCTCTTAATTTTTTAAAATTTTTATTCTGTTCTAATCGAGCCGATTATTTCCATATCTGAAGCACGTCTCGCCGGATAAATCGTTGCGATGGTGGACAGTATTATTGAAAATCCGGCAATTATCCACACATCTGCCGAATCTACTGCTACCGGAATGGCATCTATTATAAATTTAGAC
This sequence comes from Candidatus Kapaibacterium sp., assembly GCA_023957315.1. NCBI lineage: Bacteria > Pseudomonadati > Bacteroidota > Eximiradiia > Eximiradiales > Kapaibacteriaceae (SeqCode) > Kapaibacterium (SeqCode) > Kapaibacterium sp. (SeqCode). The sequence goes on along the minus strand of JAMLHE010000012.1, from coordinate 26,320 downwards.
GAATCAACTTTGAGCCATTTGTAATTTATTTGACCAAAGGAGACAAATAGTCCAAGCGCTGTACCGATTACCGTGCTAACAAGCCCGATAATAACTCCTTGATAAACGAAGATATTACGGATTGATTTGCCTGATGCTCCCATAGAGCGAAGCACACCAATATCGCGTCGCTTTTCAATCACGGTCATAGACAATGAAATAAGCACATTGAATACTGCGAGCATAATTATAATGCTCAGAACAGAAAATGTAGCGAATCGCTCGAATTTCATGATTGCAAATAAATCAGGGTTCAAATCCTGCCAAGTAAGAACTTGCAAATCCTTAGGCAAAATTGCAGAAATTTTAGATTTCATCGCATCGAGATGCTTGATATCATTAATACGCAAATCAATAGAGTTGATGAATCCCATGTTGGGATTTAGTATTGATTTAGCCAATACGTCGCTCGAAATACCAAATCGTGAATCATAGTCCTTGATGTTGGAGCTAAATATTCCCGTAACAATTGCGGGTTGAGTTCCACGCATTCCAACACCGGAAATGATTTTTTCGATTGAACGCGGCGACAAAAGCATCAGCGTATCTCCCGGGAGCACTCGCAGCTTGTCGGCAAGAACGTTCCCGACTACAATTCCGGGCAAACGTGGATTGTCGGTTTTCAATGCAAACTTTCCGAAAATCGTTGCTCTTCGGATTCCATCGTAAAAATCTTCATGCTCCGAATCAACCGCCAATAATTCGAAAACTTGGACTTGGTTGTTGTTGAATCCGATAGCTTTTGAGTTGTAACTTTCGACAATAGATTCTGTCATTTCAATTTCGGCAATTTGCTTTGTCAATCCCTTCGGGTCGAACCATGTCCCTTCCTTCGGGACTATCCTGATATGCGGGTCGAATCCTAAAAATTGCTTTTTTGTCATATTCTGAAAGCCGTTAAAAATCGAAAGCACTACGATTAGTGCCGCCACTCCGACAGTAATCCCGATGATAGACAGAACGGTAATCACAGTTATGAAGTTGAAACTGCGTTTGGCAAAAATATACCTACGTGCTATGAAGTACTCGAATTTCATCGCTTAGAACAGCTTACTTTGCTTTGCTTGACCCAAAAAAAATTCTTGGGCAGAAAAGGGCTTCTCACCGTCCGAAGGAGAAATCTTAGTATAAGTACCGTCAGTATTCAGTACCCATGATTTGCAATTGTCTTGCCAATAAATGTTAAGAATTTGCCAAAGTTGGCTTCTCAAACTCGGTTCATAAATTGGTATCATAGATTCTACACGGCGATTCAAATTACGAGACATCCAATCGGCGCTTGAGATGTAAAACTCTTCGTCTCCCCCATTTTTGAAATAAAAAATCCGGCTATGCTCTAAAAATCTGCCAATCACGCTACGAATCTCAATATTCTCACTAATTCCGGGAATGCCGGGTTTGAGGCATGTTATTCCCCTTACAAGCAATTGAATCTTTACTCCTGCTTGAGATGCTCTATATAAAGCGGGAATAACTTCACGGTGGGCAATTGAATTCATCTTTGCAAAAATGAAGCTCGGATTTGCTTCCGAATGTTTTTCAATTTCCCTATCTATGAAATATAAAATTTTTCTTTTCATATCGACAGGAGCCAAAATCAAATGATTCCAGTCCTTATGGTAAGAATAGGCTGTCAAATAATTAAATAAATGCGTAGCATCTTTGGCGAATTCATCATTTGCCGTAAAGAGTCCAACATCAGTATAAAGACGAGCTGTAATTTGATTATAATTTCCGGTCGAAAGATGCAAATAAGTCTTGAGTTTGCCTTGTTCTCGGCGGACAATCATCGCAATCTTACAATGCGTTTTCAATCCAGGGACACCATACACAACGTGAGCACCGGCAAGTTCTAACTCTTTAGCCCAAATTATGTTTTTTTCTTCGTCAAATCTGGCTTTTAATTCGACAAATGCAGTCACAAGTTTGCCGTTTTCGGCTGCTCGTTTTAATGCAGCCACTACATCGGAATTCATTCCCGTTCTGTACAAAGTGATTTTAATTGCCAAGACATCAGGGTCGTGAACTGCTTGAGTAATGAATTTCAATGTACTATTCGAAAAAGTATCGAATGGATGATGCACCATAATATCTTGATTTTTTATGGCATCAAACAATGTAACATCCTCAATCATAAATTCCGGTATCTTTCTGGATGCAAATGGTGTGTCTTTCAAATGGCGCAAATCATATTTTGTTAATTCCATGAAATCTACCAAATTCAAAGGACGTGCATGAACGTAAACATCTGATGGCTCTATGTCGAGCGCTTTCATCAACAAATTAGCAAGGTAATCCGGCATTTTGGAATTTACTTCGAGCCTGACAACTGCTTTCCCCCAATTTCTGAGTCTGATTTGTTCGGCTATTTCGGATAATAAATCATCAGCTTCGTCTTCCGCAATTTCGATATCAGCGTCACGAGTTACTCGGAAAGTATTTGCCATTAGGATTTCAAATCCGGGGAAAAGTGCATCTGCAAATGCTTTGATAACGTGTTCGATTAGAACGATGTGATAGCCAGATTCTCGCGGTATTTTCACAAATCGAGTCAAAACCGAAGGCACCTGAATAAAAGCTATATGGTTTTCAGTGACATCTTCATTATTTTCTTTAAGCAAAAAAGCAATGTTTAAGCTACGGTTGATAAGACGCGGGAAAGGATTTGCCGGTCCCAAACTCAACGGAGTCAGCAATGGTAATATCTCATTGTTGAAGAAATTTTCGACATATAAGTATTCCTCGTCATTCAAATTTTCTATTCTATGGAAGTAAATATCATTTTTTTCTAATTCCGGAAAAATTTGCGCGGTAAGAATATCTTCTTGCTTTTTGTAGATAGGCAAGAGTTGTTTGCGAATTTCCTTTAGCTGATTCTCCGGTGTCATTCCGTCATATGAAAGTTCTACCACATCGCCTGCAACCTGGCTTTTAAGTCCGGCTACTCGAATCATGAAAAACTCGTCTAAGTTAGAGCTCAATATACAGCAGAATTTCAAACGCTCCAACAACGGATGTCTTTTATCTTCCGCCTCGCTAAGTACACGCCTTTGGAATTCAATCAAACTTAATTCCCGATTGAAGTAAAAATTGTGCGATGTTAGTTTCTTCTTACTATTCAGGGCGCTTTGCTTTTCAATTTCATTATTTTCGATTATCGGCTCATCATTTGTGGCGAACATTAATTCTCCCCTAAAAAATGGAATTATATGCTAAAATATAAACTATTATAGACAAACAAGAATAAATTTTCATTTGACAGCTCAAAAAAAGAATAAAAAAAAAGTCTGCCGAAAAATCCGACAGACCGTTTTTTCTCTAATTTTATGATTAGAAAATCAATCGAGCTTTCGGAATATCCTTTTTGATTTTTTCTTTCTCAGTGTCAGAAATCGGATTACCCTTCAAATTTATCATTTTCAGTTCAGTCATTCTTGACATTGATGCCGGTAAAGTCGTAATCTTGTTGTCAATCAATGATATTGATTTAACTTTAACAAGATTGGAAATATCGTCGGAAATCGAACTGATTTGGTTAGCATTCAAATTAAAGCTTTGCAAATTTGTCATTCCCTTTACAGCCGAACCCACGGTAACGATTTTATTGTTCGACATATCGAGATTTTGAAGTGTAGCTATTTTCCCCAAAGACGCCGGAATTTCAGTAAATTCGTTATTAGTCAGAGATACAGAACGTAAGCGAGTCATAGCATCCATATTTGCAGGCAAATCTTTCAATTTATTGTTGTTGAGCGAAAGTTCTTGAAGTTGTGTAATTGCAGCCACATCATCGGGTAGTTTTGTCAATCCCATATTGTTCATTACCAAAGTTCTGAGTTGTTGGAGTTGCTCGAATGATTTGGGAAAAGTTTTGATATTAGTACCGCTAAGGTCAAGTTTCATGATTGATGATAGTGAACCGAAAGATGTTGGTAAAGTATCAAGTGGGTTGCCGTGCAATTCAATCGTTCTCAGGCGCTGGATTGAAGTAATTTCTTCTGGAAGTCCTCTGAGATTGTTCTTGCTTATATCTAATGATGCTAGTTTGGGGAAATTCCCGATTGATTTCGGAAGTGAATTGAGCTGATTTTCAGCAAGATTCAATTCCTTCAAAGATGGAGCGTTGGACAATTCAACCGGAAGTTCAGTCAATTTATTAGCTATCAATGACAAATCTGTTAGATTTTCCAATTTTGAAAAGTCTGCATCAACTCTTGAGATTTGATTATTGTCTAAGTTGAGTTTGCTAAGAGTTTTGAAGGCTAATAAATCCTGTCCGATTGTAGTAAGCTGATTGTCGCTCATTTCAATAGAAGTTAAATTTGGCAATTTAGCGAGCACATCAGGAATCTTTGTAAATTTATTCTTACTTAAATTTATTTCTTTAAGATTTGTCAATTTTGCAATTTCCGACGGTAGAGCTGTGAGCAAATTATCTGTTAAATTAAGCCTCTCGAGAACTACAAATTCGCCAATTTGCGAAGATAGACTTGTCAAACCATCGCCTCTCAAAGTTAAGGTTTTGAGCGTTGTAGCTTGAGCTAAAGCTTCTTCCATTGTCATACCTGCAGACCGTCTGTTTAATCTGTCTGTAATTTTTTGTCTATCCGGACGATTGGTGTTTCTTTCTTGTTTTGAACGTTCAAACTTTTTTAGACGCTCATTGTTTTGTGCGTCCATATCAACAAAACCAAACATCATCAGAGACACAAAAATTATTAATGCTTTTTTCATAGATAAGTACTCAAAATTTAATATAACAAACATAATTACAGCTATGACGAACTAAAAAAACTTAAGTTTACGGTTAATACTTTTTTTTGTCAACATCATTAGTCATGCGATGCTCTATACTACGAGATAGTTTGACAAAGGGTAGCCCGAGAAGCAAGTAGACTGCGGCAATCATAATACCGGTGCCGATATAATCAAAATATGTTGACGATAATTGATTATAAAGTTTTGTCAATTCTACTAATGTGATGACCGATACGAGTGATGAATCCTTGAGCAGTGATATAAAATCATTTGTCACAGGCGGCAATACTATTCGGAAAGCTTGCGGCAATACAATATGTCGGAGTGCATTCCGGCGAGACATCCCTAAGGATAAAGCAGCTTCTATTTGTCCCTTTTGGACTGAAAACAGTCCCGCTCTATAGTTTTCGGCTTCGTATGCGGCATAATTCAAGCCCAAGCCAATAATGGCTGCCAAAAAAGGTGACAATTTGATTCCGATTGTCGGCAATGCATAAAAAATGAAAAACAACTGAATCAGTAATGGTGTCCCTCGAATAACTTCAATGAATACTGAAGCCAATATCGATAAGGGTTTCGGACCATATACTTTAGTAATAGCAATGAATAAACCCAGAATTATAGCGATTATCATTGATAGAACTGAAATATTGACCGTCATCAATGCGGCACGAGCTACCATGGGCATAAACGATAAATAGCGGACGAAGAGTGATTCTAAGGATGAATCTTGTGACATTGACGCTACGAAATAATCATAGCGAATTGCAGGCAAATCGTATTCGGAATAATCATTTGAATACTCAGTCATTTCATGGTTCCAGAGGTTCCATGATTCCAGAATTTTCCTCAATTCGCCGGTTATAATCAATGAGTCGAGACCTGCGTTAATTGTTTGGAGAAGCTGTTTGTCCTCAAGTCTGAGGGCAATTCCGTAACTTACTTCGCTTACTTCAGAGCCAACTATTTTCAGTGCTTTATTGATACTTGTATAATATAATGCTATTGGGAAATCAACTAAAACTGCATCAATTCTACCATTCTGCAAGTCCTCGAAAGCGTTCACTTCGCCCTCATATGTTCTGGTTTTGACTCCGTCCAACTCATTAAGCACATTTTCAGCTTGGGAGTTTTTAAGTGCACCTACATTCATACCTTTCAAGTCAAATTCATCGCGAAGTGAGTCCGATTCGAATCGAATTACGATTGACAGATGAGTAATATAATATGGCTTGGAGAAATTGACTGCCTTCTTTCTTTCATCAGTGATTTCAAGCCCATTCATAGCGATATCGTAATCGCCGCGATATAATCCGGGAATTAGTCCATCCCACTGATTTTGGACAAAACGCTCTTTGAGTCCGAGTTCATAGGCTAATGCAGACGCAATATCAATTTCAAATCCGATTAATTTCTCGGGAACGTTTGGGTCTTGGAAAATATAAGGGGCGTTACCTTCGGCATCAGCAGCCCACTTCAGCAAATCCTGCGAATTCGTTGTATAAACTATGAAAAATACAGCAAAAAAAGTAAATATTTTGGTCATCGCAACAACACCTTAGATATATAAGATGAAGTTTTGGGGTCTTTGGGATTGTCAAAAATTTCCTCCGGAGTGCCGGATTCGATTAGCTCTCCATCCTGCATATACACAACTCTATCGGCAACTACTCTTGCGAGCAGCATTTGGTGAGTAACGATGATTTGAGTGATACCTTCGCTTTGCAAATCCTTCATCAATTCCACAAAATCAGAAATTAACTCGGGGTCTAAAGCCGAAGTAGGCTCATCGAATAGTATCACATCAGGATTCATCGCAAGAGAACGAGCTATAGCCACTCTTTGAGCTTGACCACCCGACAGGCTGTAAGGCATTCGCTTTTCGAAATCACGAAGATTAAGTTTGTTTAGAAGTGAAATTGCTAATTCAGCGGCTTCTTCTTTGGTCAATCCATTTATGATTCGCGGAGCCAAACTGACATTTTCTAATACGTTAAGATTGGAAAAAAGATTGAGAGACTGGAAAATCAGGGCAATTTTGCGTCTGATTTGCATGATACTTGTTTTCAATTCATAACCGAGATAATCGGCTTTGTCAAGAAAAGTATTCTGCCCCGAAAAGATTCTTCGAGTTTTCAGGGCAGCTAAATTAAGGTTAGTAAAGTCAAAAATTGTGTTATTAATATTATAAATACCGTTTTCGGGGATTTCGAGCAAATTAACGCATTTCAAAAGCGTGGTTTTCCCACAACCGGAACGTCCTATAATGGAAACAATTTCCCCTCTGCTTACCGAAAAGTTCAGAGCTTTGAGGATTCTATTGCCATCGTAATACTTGTCTAATCCCGATATTTCGATAATATTAGAGTTCACAAATATTTTTTTAATTGCTAAAAGTCGTTGATTATAATATACGCACTGCCAATGTACCTTTTGCCCTTAGCTCTTTTTTCGGTAGGTGGCGGTTTATTAGGGTCGGTAACAGACGCACCTTCAACAGTAATTCTCTCCGGACTAATGCCATTTGTGACAAAATAATCCATTAATGATTCGGCACGCAAACCGGTTAAATTTTCATTTTTTAGAGTATCGATATTATTATCAGGAAATGTTTTTATCGTAAATTTCACATTTTTGTTGCTTTTCAAAGTGTTGACAATGTCATCTAATACAACCGAAGAACCAAATCTGAGTTTCGATTTGTTAATTTCAAATGGCGAAACAGCAACCGGAATTATACCGCCTTTCTTAAGCGGATTGACTAAAAAGTCACGGGAAATTTCGATGTATTTGTCAGTATTAGGAATCGAAACGGCGATTTCGGTAGCAAAATATCCTTCTTCGATAATTTTAAATGTGTAAGTATTGCCCGGAAAAAGACCTGTGACGTAGTAATAACCGCCTTCGGAAGCATTACTTTTGACTTGATTTATTTTTTTGCCCGTGTTATCATGAACAGCGATTTTTATTGCAACGGGATTTTTAGTAATTGCCTCAATCGCATGACCTGTGACGGCGACCACAGTTCGCATTTGTGATTGTAGGGCGGCAAAATTGATAATCAGCATTATAATGGCTAATGTGAGAATTTTCATCATTTCTTTTTCCCTGCCTTTTTGGTGAGGAATCTAACTGATGAATCAGCACATCCTAAGATGATAATCGAGCCGTCGGAAACAATATCAACAGACCAAATCTCAGTATCGAGCTTTTTGGTGTAAAGATTATTGCCTGTGGTCACATCCCACATTTTCATGTGCATATCAAGACTTGCGCTTACAATCGTTTTGTTGTCCGCAGCAAAAGTCAAATCCTGAATCAACTCATCATGAGCCTTAATCGTGCGAAGCAGTTGACCATTTGGCATTGACCAAATTTTGATATATCCATCTTCGTCCGATGAAGCCAACAATTTTGAATCAAAGCTGTATAATACTGTGAGTACAGGAGCTTCGTGACCGTATAGAATTTGAATCGGTTCGCGAGTAGTCAAATCAGTTGACCAAAGTCTAATCGTTTTGTCATCACTGCATGAAGCTATTTGAGTGCCATCGTAGGAATATGCTACATTATTCGTAGTTTTTGTATGTCCGCGGAGAGTTTTGATTTCCGAACCCAGCGTGCGGTCCCAAAGTTTGACAGTATTGTCGAATGAAGTCGAAGCAATATATGTAGAGCTTTCGTCTTGGCTGAAGTAAACGCCAATCACTTGGTCTGTGTGCCCCTTCAGTATTGACATCGGGGCGCAATTATCAATATCCCACAATCTTACGGTGTGGTCGCTCGAACCACTTGCGAGCCATTTGTCATTCCCCGAAAAGGAAAGATTATTCACTTGACCGAGATGCCCTTTCAAAGTGCAAATCAATTCACCTTTGGGCAAGCTCCATATTTTTATAGTTTCGTCCAAACTACACGTAGCGACCTTCGAATCCTTAGCATTTACAAATACGCCCAAGACCTCGTCATCATGATTGCCGACAACTTTCTCGACGTACTCGATTCCGTATGCCGGAATAGCTACAAAGGCAATAAGCACAATGGAATTCAATATTCCAATGAAAAACTTCATTAATTACACTCCCTATATTATTAAAAATTTTCTAAGCGAATTTAAGTACTAATAGAATCTTTAATTTCTAAAAGTAAAGATTTCAACTCTTTCAACTTATTAACAAGGAATTTATTGTCAGAGTTGGATTTATGCGTAAATTCGCCGACAGATTCTTCGACCGTCTCAAATCCGATAACAAGTTCCTCGGTAGGCAATGCAAAATTGAACTTGCTAAGCTGTTCTTTGGCGCCACGCAAAGAGAGCTTGTCTTCTCGAAGAAGTTTCTTCACCGCTTTGATAATAGTGATATCGCGTTCGGAATAAACACGATTACCCGCACGATTTTTTTTGGGATTGATGGCATCGAATTCCTTTTCCCAATAGCGTAAAATATGTTGCTCTTCGTCAACAATTTTGCTTACTTCACTAATCGAATAATATAATTTTTGCATAATATAACATATTGTTAAATTTTCTAAGTTCTAAGATAAGAAATAAATTCTTAATATTAAAAAAATTTTCTGTTAACTTTTTTATTCTTATATTTGTAGTTATCAAAATTTCAAATTTTTGGAGAAGTTGAAAATGGAAAAATATGTAGTAAACCCTGTACTTGTCAGAATGCAAGAGTCCGAGAAGGGTTCGATTTATCAGTCAATAGTAGCAATGGGTATGCGTGCACGCCAAATTAATGACTTTATCAAGTTCGAACTAAACGAAAGAATGGCAGATATTGTTCCGACTCAAGACGAATCTGAAGGAATCAACTTTGACCAACTTCATATCAGTCGCGAATTTGATAAATTCCCCAAGCCTACTTTCATCGCAATGAAAGAAATTTTCGAAAGGAAAATCACATACGAAATTCCCGAACCAGAAGAACTAAAACACAACAGATAAAAAAAAAGAAATGAAATACTTTAAACGCTTCCGAGAAAATTCGGGAGCGTTTTTTATTTCACCTCACTTTCTTGTCCTGAAATACGTTGACAAATTCAATAAAAAACAAGAAATCCCCCTTAATCCCCCTTTGGCAAAGGGGGAAAGCGAGCTTGCGAGCAGGGGGATTTGTATTCATAGCCCATGGTTTAAACCGTGTGTTGGGGAAAATCTGTGAGGCTGTCTCATAAGGGCAGCCATTTTTTATATTTTTGTGGAAAAATACGAGAAAATACTAGGTGCAAAATAGCGTCATAACAGCTGTAATCAACAATAAGTTAGCGATGCAATGAGACCAAAGTTTAAATACTATAATCAATCACAAGCGTTTCTACTACCTCCATCTCTTGATGAAATGATTAAAGAAACTCATCCTGTTAGGACAATAAATAAAATTATTGATGAAATTGATATAAGCGATATCGAAACAGCCCATCGGTGGCGGAAGCTACCAGCTACAGCCCGAGAATGCTTCTGAAAATACTCGTATATGCTTTATATGAATAATGTCTGATAAGCCGAAGAATAGAAGATTTAGTGCAAGAAAATATTCATTATATGTGGCTAAGCGGTATGCAAAAGCCGGATCACAATACAATCAATCGCTTCCGCAGTAAACCGGCAACGAAGCGGCTTGAAAGAAGTATTATTCTCTAAAGTAGTAATGCTATTTCATGAAGCCGGAATTTTGGATATTAAAGATATATACAGACGGCACGAAAATAAAAGAGCAAATGCCAATAAATACAGTTTTTGTTTGGGGTAAATATCCGAACCCGTAAGAAAAATATTACAACAAGTCAATGAATTGTGGAAATACGCACTTCAGGTAAGCGCAGAAGAAATGCGAGACATTAAACCACAGAGCTATGAAGAGATAAATCCCGAGAGTATAACTGAAACAATGAAGAAATAAATATTAAAGTATTGGTAAAAAAAAGATTGATAAAAATGTACGCGCTAAACTGACAAGAGTAGAAAACTTGGTCTGAACAATTAGGAAATATGAAGCATACGAAAAGCAAATGAACAGTCGCAACAGTTGTTTAAAAAACCGACCCTGATGCGAGTATTTATGCGAATGAAAGAAGACCGCATGCAAAACGGACAACTAAAAGCTGCTTACAACTGGCAAATAAGTACAAACAATCAAATAGTGGTCAATTACAGCATTCATCAAACACCCGGAGACACTTCAACATTTGTTGAACATATAGAGAATCCATATAAACGCCAATATCGTGAATATCTATTCAATCACAGCTGATGCAGGTGCCATAGGAGTCATGAGAATTACAAATATACGAGAAGACAATAATATCGAAGCCTATATCAAATACAATTATTTTCATAAGAGCAGAAAAGCAAATTAGCAGAAAGACATCAACAAGTCCGACAATCTATATTACAACGAAGAACAGGACTGTTACTATTGCCAATGGGTCAAGCGATGGAAAATATCGGAGAGAAAGAAAAAATAACTTTGAACGGATACAAACAAATAGTTAGCCGATATAGAGCCAAAAACTGCGTCGGTTGCTCGCTGCGAGCGGCTTGTCACGAAAGACTGACAATCGAACAGTAAAGGAAATAAACAAAGAAGCAAAACGACTAAGAGAGCAAGCAAAATCCCGACTGATGAGTCATGAAGGTGTGAAAAAACGAAAACGACGACCAATTGAACCGGAAGCGGTTTTTGGCAATATCAAACACAACAAACAATTTAGAAGATTACACTGAGAGGCAAAGAAAAAGTAGAAATCGAAGTTGGACTATTGGCTCTAGCCCACAATCTGAGCAAATTTGTAGCTTAAAATAGCAAAATATCTCACTTTCCCATCCAAAATTGCCTCAAATTAGCATCAAAACATACCAAAAAATGGAATAATACTCATTTCTAGTCAATTATTAAATTTAGAATACTTATTATAACAATTAGTCCCATTTTATCACCTTATTGAAAGCCAAAGAGGCTGCCCTTGTGAGACAGCCTCCTATTCATATTTAAGCACTTCGTGCTTTGGCAAATGTGCAATAAGAATCCTGAAAGGATTTAATATGAATAACCCCGTATGAAATGCGGGGAAAAAGCAAAAACCTAAACACAACCGCGAAGCGGTTGAATATCAGCTTCCACCCACTAATTCCCCCCTACCTCAAAATCACCTTTTCAAAATAATAGTTTTCGCCTGATTGGACAATCAATAAATATAGACCTGTCGGGATATTTTCCACGTTGATTGAGGCTTTTTCGTGGATTGCACCTGCACTTAGTTCTTGCTCAAAAACTGTGACCCCGAGTAAATTTTGCAATTTAATTTTCGCTCCGGACATGGGAACCAAGAAATCCACGTACAACAAGGATTCCGCAGGATTGGGATAAACTTTCATCTGCGAAGGGCTCATTTGCTCTATCACAGAATTTGGGCTATCACTAAATTTCACTAAAAAGGCATCTCTTTCACCACCAATGATGCTTTGATGCGAACCTACTGTTGCTATAGCGTCTTTTGAACTTGTATTACCGACAAGATAAATATTACCCAAGTCGTCTTTTTTTACTGAAACGCCACCATCACCACCACTTCCCCCATAATAAGTACCCCATTGTCTAATACCGTTATTGTTAAATTTTACTAAAAAGGCATCTCCGTAATGTTCTCCTCCACCTCCATAAATACTCTGATGAGATCCAGAGGTTGATATTGTGTTATTTGAACGCGTCTCACCAGTGAGGTAAATATTCCCAGAGCCGTCTATAGTTACAGACGTACCCACATCATCACTACTTCCCCCATAATAGGTACCCCATTGTCTTACTCCGTTGCTATTAAATTTTACTAAAAACGCATCATATAAACCACCGAGAGTACTTTGATGCGAACCTTCAGTTGCTATCGCAGTAGGTGATTTTGTCTTTCCAGCAAGATAAACATTACCTGAGATGTCAGTTGAGACTGAATTGCCTACATCAATTTTCCTGCCTCCATAATAAGTACCCCACTGACGAACACCGTTTGAATTGAACTTTACTAAAAAGGCATCAAAGCCGCCGCCATCCATGCTTTGATGCGATTCATAAGTTGATATCCCTATTCCTGACCCTGTATATCCCGTAATGTAAACATTACCTGAGATGTCCGTGATAACATCTTGACCATCATCACCACCATCACCACCATAATAAGTACCCCATAGTCGTAAACCATTATTGGTAAACTTAACAAGAAAAGCATTATAACTACCACCAAGCGAGCTTTGGTGAGAATTATCTGTTGCTATAGCATCGCCTGAAGATGTATTCCCTACAAGTAAAACATTACCAGCCAAATCAGTTGTCACCGATTCCACAGCCTCAGAACCAGTCCCACCATAATAAGTACCCCACTGTCTTTCCCCACTACTATTAAACTTTACTAAAAATGCATCTTTAGCAAGACCAATAGAGCTTTGATGCGAACCTACTGTTGAGATGGCTTCTTCTGAAAGGGTTTCCCCAGCAAGGTAAACGTCGCCTAAACCGTCTGTGGCTACTGACATGCCGAAATCTGTATTATTACCTCCATAAAAAGTCCCCCATTGTCGGATTCCACTATTGTTAAACTTAACTAGAAAGGCATCCCAACTACCACCAATAGTTCTTTGATGCGACCCTTGAGTTGCAATGGAGTTATTCGACCAAGTATAACCTGCAATAAAAACATTACCAAACACATCCACAGCTATTGAACGACCTTCATCATTACCGAATCCACCATAATATGTTCCCCAGAGGCGTGTGGGTGGGTCTATGATTAGGGCTTTAGTAATATCGTAGTTTGCAAGGGCGAATGAAATTGAGTTGTCGCTGTTTTTTGTATATTGGGAAATGGGACTTTGGGTGTTGGATTTAAAATCTCTCGAATTTAAGTATTTTGCCAAATTATTGGGTTGGTATGCAATCGGAGCTTTTTGTTCGATGCTGCCGAATGGGGTTTCTACGCGCAAATCGCCTGTAGCTGTGATTGCAACATCTGTAGCACCTTCAAAAGCAAAATTTATCAAATCGGGATTTGCTCCGGGCTTGACCACAAAGTCATACTGCACCAAACCCGTATTATTCGCATAAACCACGAAATCAATATCGGGATAAATATCAATAAGCTTGACTGTTCTGAATTTTCGCACATTCGTGATTCCGTCCGGACAATGAGCGTGATAATAATTATTATAATCTTCGGTCATTTCAAAAGTTTCAATTTTCGGGCTGAAATTTGAGCTTTTGAGCCGCATATCTACACGGTAAATATCCACGGGGATTGGCTCAGCATCAAATCTTTCAAGCTCATCGAATCTATCTCTTGAGAGCAATCGTTCGCTGTGCTTGCTCATTGCAACTTCATCATATTTGACAAAGGAGTAACTGATACCATCCCGACGGATAGTTATCGTTCCGTAAGGCACTTCTGCAATAAATAGCACATTGTGATTGACATTGCCGTGTTGGTCGGCTATCTGCCCTTTATTTTCGATAAATTCAATCTTGCGAGCACTCTCAGAAATTAGATTTTTTGCACTAAAATTATTTCCAAATATTGGATACAAATTCGCGATCAAAATTACCAGAGCTAAAGTTATTATCTTCATATTTCTCTCCAAATGAAACTCTTCTAATTTACAAAATAAGATTTTGCAAAATATAAAAAAAATGTGATTAAATGGTAGATTTTGGTAAGAATTTCGTTATTCATCCGATGACTTGGATTCATCGGATGAATCATCGTTTAACAAATTTACCACACTTGGAATCTGGGAGTCATCGGATGAATTAATCAAATAAATGCTCCACACTTGGGAGAATTTTTCTATTCATCCGATGACTTGGATTCATCGGATGAATTATCGTTTAACAAATTTACCACACTTGGAAGCTTGGAGTCATCGGATGAATTAATCAAATAAATGCTCCACACTTGGGAGAATTTTGCTATTCATCCGATGACTTGGAGTTAACAGATGAATTATCTATAACAAATGCGCCACACTTGGAAGCTTGGAGTCATCGGATGAATTAATCAAATAAATGCTCCACACTTGGGAGAATTTTTCTATTCATCCGATGACTTGGAGTTAAGGATGAATCATCACTAACAAATATGCCACACTTGGAAGCTTGGAGTCATCGGATGAATTAATCATTACACAAAAAATGGCTGCTCGTTATGAGCAGCCATTTTTGTATCTTAATATACTTAGTAAAATCTATTAATTTTCGGGATATATCAATGTATCGTTGCTTAAAACATAGATTTGGTAGCCTTGTCCGATTTGCATGAACTCAATCAAATCAATTTCAAACTCCGGATAATAAATATTACCCAAATTGTCCTTTGCGATAACCAAATTGTCATCATCTGTGATTGAAGCGAGAGCATCTACTATAGCCATTTGCGAATCACGCAAATATGATATGATGTTCCAACCCGATACTAATGGTATTCCGTTGTTTTCAGGTTCAACTTTCATACCTGTGATTTCGAGAGTTTCAGCTTGTGTCATGAATACTTGGTAGCCTTCATTAATATTCCAATTGCCAATGTCGTTGATTTCAAATTCAGGGTAATATACTTGACCTGCATTGTTCTTGGCAATAACTATAGAGCTTTTAATATCGTTCATGATTGCATCAAAATCCACATTGGCGGGTATAATATAGGTAGAAATCATGTTCCAACCGCTTGATAAACTGATATTGTGTGTAAATTCTGATTGATCTTCAGTTGTAAATGTGGATGGGGTAGAATAAACTACATCGCCACTTTCAGTTTCGGCACCAACTCGCCACCAATATTCAGTTAACATGCTCAAACTATTGGTGAATGTGTAGGATGTATCTGAATGATTATTTACATTCAATACTAAATTAATGAAATCCTTATCAGTGCTGACTTCAATTGTATATAAAGTAGGGCAAGTTGCCGAAGCATTCCAAGTCAATTCCGGCATCAAAGCCACACCGATAGCTTCGTTAGCAGGAGCCACCAAAGTTGGCTTAACACTATTAATTGTAATATTTGTTCCATTATCATCGCTTTCAAATTCCGGCATATCGGCAACAACTCTTATTCGATACATGCTTCCCGCAGTTGCTTCACCGGGTATGTACGCTGTTAAAAAAGTTCCTGAGCTTTGCCCAAATGTGGTTCCTATTTCAGTTGGAATTGCAAAATCGCCTGTTTCATCGGATAATTCTGCGGTAAAAGTATTATCTTTGTTGAAAAGTCCGGCAACATCAAATGCGATTTCAACATTTTCACCTTGGCAGAATGTGGTAGCAGTCAAATCTATGCTTGAAATTACTGCGGGGGATGAGGATTCTCTCGATTTGTAAACACCGCCACCAAATGATGCTAAATAAACAAGACTTTCTTCATCAAGAGCAGTGCCGTTAATAGCATCAAAAGATAAACCACTTGATATGTTGCTCCAATTTGTACCACCATCTACCGAACGATAGATAGAAACATCATAGTCGCTTGCTATCATAGTACCCTTTGCATCAATAAGAATTGTGCTGATTGGAGACCCACTAAAAGCAACCTGTACCCAAGTATTACCGCCATCGGTAGAGGAAAAAAGTCCGTCCACATCCGACCCTGCCCATAATTTGCCATCATTATCTTGGGTAATGTACCAAACCAAATCTCCTTCAAATCCTATACTTTCCCAATTTGCTCCACCATTTGTACTTCTATGTACATCATCAAAAAATGTTGAGACATAGAGATTGTCGTCTTCATCAATGAATAAATACCAAAATACAAAGCCGGGGTCCCAAACCGAAACCCATGTATCACCATCATCGGTTGAGGAAAAAATTCCGTCAGATTCAGTACCGATGAAAATCTTGTCATTCTGGTCAAATGCAATCGAAGTTATCCAAATACCCTCGTCAAAAATATTTTCCCAAGTATTTCCTCCGTCAGTGGAACGGTAGATGCCTTCTTGGTCGGTACAAGCAAATACAACATCATTGGAATTGACTGCGATTCGCCAAACTATCTGAGGTTCTGTCAGTATATGTACCCACGTCGTACCTTTATCAGTTGAGCGATACAGACCGTTTCCGGCAGTTCCTGCAAACAAGTTCCCTTGAGAATCAAAGGCAACTGTATAAACAAACTCATAGTCACCACCACCATCTTTTGGTCCGGTAGTTTGTTCCCAGAAATCTTGAGCAAATGCTACATTGCCGAGATTAAAAGCTACAATAGTTATACAAAACAACAAAATACGTCTAATTGAGCACATAGTGACTCCCTAAATATTAATATACATCATTTTTTCTTAGTTATAGCAAATTTGCCGAAAAAGGATTTATCATTTCCGGATATTGAATACAGATACACACCCGATGCTAACGAATTATCAGCTAAATCAATCCGGAACCCGGTATATCCGTTACTCCGGCTTGGTTCAATATTTTTATCAACAACAACCATGTAATTTGGGTCGTATATCATTATGTTATATTTCAAATTATTTGCAATTAGCAGTGGAACTGCAATAAAAAAATCATCAACTGTTAAATCAACCGGATTTGGCAAAACAAAGGATTCCTCAGGGTAGCGGGCACCGTCATTGACAAAGACAGCGCTTATAATATCGCCCTTATCGGCATCTATTTTGTATTTGAAAATGCTGTATGGAATTTGACTTTCTTCGTTTTTGTTAATTTTCAGTTTGAATTCACTTAACTCATCTGTTACTTTCATTGGCTGAATTTTGCCAATAATGAAATCAAAATGAGTTATCCCTTTGTCGCTACCGCTTAAATTGTTTACTCGAATTGGCATAAATTGATAGGGTTGGAGCAATTCAACAATTTCAAAAATATCAGAAGTCATGTTCTCGCTTAGATTTATTGTCAACCGCGGAAACCTTGCTGCTTCGGCAAAGTAAGTGTCGCCGATAGACCGTGTATTAGTATGATAAATCCATGATAAAAAATCTGTCCATACATCATTGTAATCAAGATTGTTGGTTTCAATGGAGCTATAAAGAGCTTCAAAAGGAGCCTGCTCTTCGAGTATGAATTTCCAAAAATCCCGAATTAGGTCGGGTGAGTATGCTTCTGATAAATATTTGAAAAAAACATTCCACCGATAACCTGTTTGGGCATTATTTGCTTCCGAAAGAGGAAACGATTCTAAGCTTTTGAACAAATCCCCAATATAAGCTAAATAGTTGTTCAATTCGGGGTAAAGTTCACTTTCGAGCCATGTGCTGCTCATCTCCATAAATGCAATGCCATCATCATCCGGATAGCCATATCCAAATTGAATTGCATGGTGTAATTCATGTACTGAAGTGATTTTAACGGCATTAATCCCGCTTATGGCATAAGCCGGAATTTTATTGCCATTAGCCACTTTTATAGAATCAAATGGACTGTAATCGTTATCAATATATATTGATGAAGTATGTCGCGGGTGTTTGAGTGGTGGATTAATGTCTAATTCAGCTTCCGTATAACCGTAAATTGCATAATCTTCGGCAACAAGATTGACTATGTGAATATCATAGCGGTCATCACCACCAAATCCGCTGTCCGGCGGAGGTGGATTATAGCCCAATTGATTAACTAAAAATTCGTAGGCAACATCGAAATAAAATGCCACCGAATCAACATAATCCGGTACACCGTTTTGGTTCATATCGGTTAAATCAACTTTGTTTACGCCGACCGTATCGAAATGAATAACAAAATATCCCGCTTGCGAAGGGAATTTGCTTTGCATTGGAATTCTGAAATCTTCTTGAAGCCTGTCCGAATGAAGTTTCTTAGCTTTACGATTTTTCAATAATTCAATAGTCTGACATTTATAATGTCCGTGCGAACAGCACTCATCTTGAGCATATAAAACGCCCGAAAATGGGTAAATAAGCAATACGGCTATTATAAATTGCCCCAAAAAACTCATTTAGCTAATACCCCGTTAGAGCCACCATCCTTCTCGGCATCGGCTTGGTTAGTACGAATATATCTCAAATTGTCCGAATCTATTATGCTTTCGTAACCTTCTTGTTCGATTTTGGCAAAAGTGGGCTTTTCAAATATATTTTCGAAATGCTTCCAAATCGAATAAAGCATTGCACCGCTATAACTTTCGTTAGTCACAACTTCGGCTGGACCGACTGAGCCTTTGAAAGTGTTTTTTTCTATGAATGTATCGTGATTGTCACTTTTAAGAAAAATTGCAGTTTTATTGCCCTCAAAAACATTGCCCGATAGAATACAAGACCCTTCGAGGCTTGACATCACTATACCGTAGCCAGCATTATCTTCAATGATATTATTGGAGATACGTGTAAAATCTGCAAATGCTAAAGTTTGTTCTGAACCTACATAAATTGCGGCATATTCAGCACCGGAAATTGTATTGGGGCTTTTGTCGCCAATATGATTGTCTTGAATGTATTGGTTATCCGTGAAAACCATGATTCCTATGCCACCTGCTTTTGGATTGTCCTTTTCGACTGCAGGAAAGCCCTTTAGCGTATTGCCACTAATTCTCAAAGATTGATTTTGGTTGAAAATCATTCCATAATTGCAATTTTCAATTATGTTACGCTCAATCCGTGCATCTTTCAGACCTGCAGTAAATGCAAAAGCAGCGCCACCTTTGACGCCAAGTTCATCAATATTGCCACCGATGAAATTCTTAACTGTAAGATTGGAAATGCGTACAGTTTCAGCCTTAATCAAAAATGCGGCATTATTGTTGGAACCTTTGACGCCACTACCATCAATGATTGGATTGTTGTCCCCATTAATGGAAAGTGATTCGAGCTCTTTTGGGATTACAACAGATTCATTGTAAGTTAATTGCTTGCCTTTGTGATTGCCAACAATTACCACGACATCACCGCGTTTAGCTTTGGCTAATGCGGCGGCAATCGTATTGAAAGGCGTTGTCTGAGTTCCGCTTGCTTCAGGTGATTCGATTCCCTTGTTTACATATATCGTTTCGCCAAATAGATTGACGGCAATGAAAATCATCAATACCGAAAAAACTGTCATTTTTGTCATTATTCTTTATGCTCCTAAGTTCAAATATCATATAACGTTTTATTAGGCAAATCGAAACAAACTATTTCTGTTTACCAAAATATTTCATCTTCAAATTTAAAGAATTTTTGACAAATATTGAAAATATCAAAAATGTTTGCAATCGAATTTTGATTTGTAGCTTGTGAAATTTTATCGTATTTGATAAAAAACGTAACAATTACTTTATAATCTGCGTATTTAGTGTTAATTTTGAAAAAAGGTATTAACAATATTTAGGTTATTTAGATGAAATCCATTAATTTTTTAAGAGTACTATTTGTACTATTTTGCATTTCGGCTGTTTCTCTTTATTCTCAACCCACTCAAACATATGAGTTAAAATCAGCAGTTGATTCAAAAGGCTACAAGTACGAATACGTCACAAACGACCCTTTGAAAGTAAGAATATATACGCTGAACAACGGTTTGAAGATTTACTTGAAGCAAAATTTTGACGAACCACGCATTCAGACTTATATTGCAGTCAAAGCCGGCTCAACTTATGACCCGCATGAAACAACAGGGTTGGCGCATTATCTGGAACACATGATGTTCAAAGGTTCGCATAAAATCGGGACTAGCGATTGGGAAAAAGAAAGTAAATATATTCAAGAACTCTCCGACCTGTTTGAAAAACATCGCAACACAAACGATGCTGCCGAGAAAGCAAGTATTTACAAGCTAATTGATAGTGTATCGCAAGTCGCAGCCCAATATGCAGTACCGAGTGAATATGACAAACTAATCAGCGGTCTGGGCGCAAAGGGTACAAATGCCTACACAAGCAGTGAAAGAACTGTTTATATCAATGATATTCCGGCAAATGAGTTGGAACGTTGGTTGATGATTGAAAGCGAAAGATTCAGCAGCTTAGTGCTTCGACTTTTCCATACAGAATTAGAAACCGTTTACGAAGAATTCAATATGTACCAAGACCGTGACGAAACGCGCGCTTACAATCAATTGAGTGCGAGTTTGTTCCCAACTCACCCTTATGGTACACAAACCGTCATTGGCGACCCCGAACATCTCAAAAACCCGTCAATGGTCAATATTCATAACTATTGGAATACTTACTATGTGCCGAATAATATGGCTGTTTGTATGGCTGGGGATTTGAATTTCGAAGAAACTGTGGCTTTGATTGATAAATATTTCGGCAAAAGCAAACGCAGTGACGTTCCGAAAATTGAGCATCCGAAAGAAGAGCCGATTGAGCACCCGATTCGTCATGATGTTTTCGGTCCAAACAGCGAATTTGTTACACTTGCTTTCAGAACCGGTGGCGTCAATAGCCCGGACAAACATGTTATGGACATGATGGGACAAATTTTGTACAACAGGCAAGCAGGGTTGATAGACTTAAACCTAATTCAAAAGCAACAAGTGCTGACTGCGGCGGCATATGCCTCACAATATAATGATTATGGAATGTTGTATTTTTATGGCGAACCACGCGAAGGGCAAGCACTTGAAAGTGTCGCTGATTTGATGCTTGGCGAACTTGAAAATATAAAAAATGGTGACTTCGATGAAGATTTGCTCGAAGCGATTGTCAATAGATTGAAATTAAACCGAATCAGAAGCGAGGAATCTAATCGTATTGCTCATACTTTCGTTGGTGTTTTCACTTCAAATGACGATTGGGTCGAGTATTGCAAATATATTGACGCAATGTCGCAAATTACAAAAGAGGATGTTATAAGATACGCTTCTGAAAATTTTGGCGAAAACTACGTAGCAGTATTTAAACGAATAGGTAAAGATGAAAACATTGTCAAGGTTGACAAACCTCAGATAACTGCTATCAATATGAATCGTGACAGCAAATCAGAATTTTTCACCGAATTAATGAAATTTGAAACACCGCGACTATCGCCGGTATTCATCAGTTACAAAGATTCGATTAAAACGATTGAAATTTCGAACGGCATTAAGTTAAATCATATCAAAAACCATACAAACGAGCTTTTCTCATTGTATTATGTGCTCGATATGGGGTCGGAGCATGATTTGAAATTCCCTCTTGCTGTAGATTATCTACCATATATTGGCACCGACAAATACTCTCCAGAAGATTTAAGCAAAGAATTTTTCCGCCTTGGTATCAGCATGGGAGTTTCCTCCGGCAAAGACCAGCTCTACATTTATATCTCAGGACTTGAAAGCAACTTTGAACCGGGACTTGCTCTTTTAGAGCATATTTTGGCTAATGCCAAGCCCGACCAAACGATTTATAATAACTATGTCGCAGATATTTTGAAATCCAGAAGCGACGCAAAGCTCGAACAAGGCAATATTTTGTGGGGCGGATTGATGAATTTCGGGATTTACGGTCAAAACAATCCTTTCACACGTATAATCTCTGAAAATGACTTAAGAAACATCAACCCTGAGGAATTGACCGATATTATTAAAGGACTGAGTTCATACAAGCATTACGGCTATTATTATGGCAAGGACTTGTCCAATGCAAAGAATTTGGTCGAAAAATATCACAAAACCCCCAAAACTTTGAAAGATTACCCCAAACAGGTTCAATTTGCCGAGCAAGACTTCAAAAAAAGCGAAGTCTATTTTGTGCATTTCGATATGGTCCAAACAAACATTTTAATGGTATCTAAAGACCGTAAATTTGACAAAACAACAATGGCTGAATCGAGACTTTTCAATGAATATTTCGGTAGCGGATTGTCATCAGTCGTATTCCAAGAACTACGCGAATCACGTGCATTGGGATATTCGGCATTTGCGGCTTACACTCAACCTGCCGAAGCTCACAAGCCACACTTAGTTTATGCATATTTGGGCACTCAACCGGACAAATTAAGCATCGCTACTGATGCTTTCCTTGATTTGCTTAATGAAATGCCCAAAGCGGAAAAGCAATTCGAACTTTCGAAAACAGGCATGATGAAGAAAATCGAATCCGAAAGAATCACAAAATCAAGCATATTTTGGAATTACAGAAGCAACAAAAAGCTCGGTTTTGAGCACGACACCCGTAAGGACGTTTACGACAGAATCAACGGTATTTCAATAAGTGACCTTGATAAATTCTTCAATTCACGTATCAAAGGCAAGAAATTCACTTACCTTTTAATCGGCAATCGCGACAAAATTGATTTTGATTTGCTCAAACAATTTGGCGAAGTTAAAGAACTAACTTTAGAAGAAATTTTCAATTATTAGTCAAAACCCAAAGACTTCCGAAGTCTAAAATACTCCAAAGATGAAGACTTCGGAAGTCTAAATTTTTAAAGTATATGAATATAATAAGCATCTTGAAGTTGATTACAAAGACTTCGGAAGTCTAAGTAAAAATATGTTAAAAGCTCAATCGTTCAAGACTTTGGAAGTGATTTTAAATATGAAATTATAGATTGTAAAAAAAATGAGTTTGAGAGTATGATTATGGATATTCAGACAAGAAAAATATTGTTTGTCAAAAAATTTTTAGACATAAGCAATGAAAAGATTATATCCAAACTCGAAAAAATTCTTAAAAATGAAATTGAGTTCAAGCCGGAACTCAATCCAAAAACTTCAGAGGAGATGAAAAGGAGGATTTCACAATCTTTAAATGATGCCGATACCGGAAGATTGATTGAACAAAGTAATTTAGAACTCGAAATTGAAAAATGGGACTAAAAATTAAGTAATTTATTTTTCTCATTTTCCTCTTCATTAAAACTTTCCACCTACAAATTCTTAATCTAATAGGCGTATCCTTCTTCCAATTTTATACTTCACGAATAAAATTCTTAGTCCTGCAACATTTTATTGATATATACGTAACAATATATAGGAATACGTGCATTGATAATGTTAAAGATGGAGCAATAAAGTGAATAATATAAATAATAAAAGAGTTGTAATAATAGGTGCCGGATTTGGTGGATTGCAAGTAGCAAAGTCTTTGAATAAAAAGAATATTGATGTCACTCTGATTGACCGCAATAATCACCATTTGTTTCAGCCATTACTATATCAGGTCGCAAGTTCTGCACTTTCACCGGGTGAAATTGCGGCGCCTATCCGTTCGATTTTCAGATATTCACCAAACATCAAAGTAATCATGAACGAGGCTGTTTCGATTGATACCTACACACAAACAGTCAAACTTAATGAAGGTGCTGTCAGTTATGACTATCTCGTTTTGGCGCCCGGCTCACGTCATTCATATTTCGGTAATAATCAATGGGAGAAATTCGCTCCCGGTTTGAAAGAAATCACAGACGCGTTGAAGATACGTGAGAATCTGATTGAGTCATTTGAAAGAGCTGAGATGAGCACTTCGCGTCACGACAAGCAAAAAAATCTAACATTTGTTATAGTTGGAGGTGGTCCCACAGGCGTAGAAATGGCGGGTGCCATTGTCGAAATTGCTCGGAGAACTCTATTACCGGATTACCCATTGATTGCAGAAGAAGAAATAAAGGTAATACTTGTCGATGCTTCATCACAATTGTTGGGTGCCTATCCTGATGCACTTTCTGATTATACGAAAGTTGCACTCGAAAAGATGGGTGTCGAAGTCAGATTGAATACACGCGTAAACGATATTTCCGAAAATATTGTGAATACAAATAATGGCACAATCGAAGCTGTAAATGTGATATGGGCAGCAGGTAACGAAGCCTCGCCGCTAATAAAATGTTTGGATACCCCAATGAACAAGATGGGTAGTGCAATAGTAGATAAGTATATGAATATTCCCGGAAACGAGAACGTTTTCGTGATTGGAGATGCGGCTTTTTGTACTGATGAGCATGGCAAAGAAGTCCCGGGAATTGCCCCTGCTGCAATTCAACAAGCCAAATTTGTCGCCGATGTCATTTTACATGGCAAATCGAAGCATTTCAAATACCGTGATAAGGGCATGATGGCAACAATCGGGAAAGCAAAAGCAGTATCGGTCATTGGTAAATTTCATTCAAAAGGCATGATCGCGTGGTTGCTTTGGTCATTTATACATATCTTCTTTTTGATTGACTTCCGAAATCGTTTGTTTGTGATGTCGGAATGGATTTGGTTTTACTTGAGCAATAATTCGGGTGCAAGATTGATTGTGAACGGCAAAAGAAAAAGTAAGGAGAATCTTTCAAATAGAAAGGTTGAATGTTGAAATTTAAAAAAATCATACAAACTTCAATTTGATTTTGACCACGACAGTGTCTTTACGCAGTTCAAATTTGCAATCGTCAAAATCCGGGACGCTCAAAAAGATTGTAGGATTATTAGATAACCCGAAGCCTTCCTTCGGATAACCGATAAAGTTTCGATTCATACGTTTGTTTTCGTCTTCGTCGTGATGAACAGTAAGAGCATAAGTGCCATACGGAATGTTTTCATAAACAATTGTGGCACGCAAATTTTCAACTTTTACTATTCGTTTATGTAACGCATTTGAAGATTTTGTGGGGAAATATTCTGCTAAATGCTCTGAATATAAGTGCGAGAATACAATTCCTTTTTCATTGCCAAAACCTTCAACTTCAACAATGATTGTTCCTGTCTTTGGAGAATCTGCAAACAATGCAATTGCATATACAAACGTTATAAGGATTAATGTTTTTGTTTTCATAAAATTAGTCAAACTTAAATATATTCATTATAAATTTTATAGAACATATGAAAATTAACGTCCAATCAAAGTTCATTATTGCAGCAATAGTAGTTGTCATGTTAAATTTCACAGAATCTAAAACAAACATTGATAGTTTGTTAACAGTTGTTGAATCCAAACCGAAATCCGAACAAATTCCTTATATCAACTCATTAGTTGGCAATCTATCTACATTATCAGCAAACGATAAAGATAAGTTGTACGAAGTATTATTCCAAAAAGCATATGAAAGCGGCGAGAAATACAGCATCGCAAGAGCATTGAGCAACTACGGCTATCATTTGACATTTACTGACCAATACCATGAAGCTATTGATACAATTTTAAAAGCTCAACAAATATTTCATCAATTAAATCGCAACATTGAGGAAGCCTTTTCGTATTCGCAATTAGCTTTAGCATATCAAAGACTTTCGAATTTTGAAAAAGCAATCGAAAACAACCTAAAAATCAACACAATTATCTCCAAAGATACTATTCTAAGCTATTTAAAGAATATAAATAATTTTCAGGGCATGGAAAAAGATTCAATTTCACGAATTGTCCGTATCTATGCAATCATGCTTACAGATTTCGGGCTTCTGCATTACGAACTCAAAGATATGCCATCGGCGCGTGAGAAATTCGATGAGTGTCTGACTATCGCAAGATTGCAAAATGACGCAAATCGAATTGCAAGTTCATTGTCCAATTTAGCTATGGTTGAGCGAGATGAGCAAAATCTCGACTTAGCCACAGATTTATACTTAGAAGCCCTCGAAAATGCAGTAAAAACCGGAAATAAGAGTTATGAAGCAAGTATAGTAAA
>JAMLHE010000011.1 GCA_023957315.1 Candidatus Kapaibacterium sp. | reverse complement strand
ACCAATGCAGATACTCTCGAATTAGTATTAGCTCAATCTTTTGATTCGGGAGAATCATGGAAATATTTGTGGATGCCGAAAGGGACACAAGATATTAATTTTTTTGATAAAAATTTAGCTTTAACTTTTAGATTTCAGAAAAATGAGTTTAATGATGTTTTTAATTTTTTTGTTAATGGTTCAACAGACGGTGGAGAAAGTTGGAAACAAATATACTATGATTTCTTTGCTAGTTTGCCCGAATATTCATTTGATTTTATAGATTTTTCATTCGGGATGATATGTTTCAATAACAAGGCAGGCATTCTTAACATCACTCAAGGTTTTGAAATTTTCAATAGTCTATATCCAGTAGGTTTGTTCTCTTTGTATAACTATGGTTATCAGAAGATAATATTACCCGATACTCTAACAGCATTTGCAACGAGCATTTTTTTTGGTAGAGTATTCAAATATGAACCATCTTTATCCGATATTAGAATAGAACCCGGTGAATCAAGATACTCATCAAATGCTATCAAATTCATTGATAATGATATTATAAACCTTGTTGATGGAATAAGTGAATCAGAAATAAAAATCAAAATTTACGATATTAGAGGTGTTTTAATGGAGGAATCATCTGCTAAGCAAATAGATATTTCACATTTTGCAGTCGGTTCATATTTTATGATTCTATATAATGGAGAAAAATATTTCTATGACAAATTTATAAAGTAAAATTGAGCGTTGGTGATAATATAGTAAAAATACCGATTTTTCAAACTTTGTTTTGCCTTGATTAAAATATTACTTATATTTGCCTAATCTATTTTTTACAACTTTTTTAGGAAAACTTATGATGAAATATTTTTCGATATTTATCTTAACCGCTGCGATTTTATTAGCATCATGCAGCAAAAAATCGTCAAACCCGACTGACGGTAGCAACATAGACAACGGCACAGGCAATAATGCCGCTGTTGTCAATTCTGATAAAGAGAAATTCACATTCAAACTTGGAATGGGGATTTTCGACACGCATTACGGTGTAACTGATTTAGCATTCACTTCATTTGTGCCAAGCGATAACCAAACAGCAGCCGGATATGCTATGTCTATTTCTTTCAAGGGTAATGGAGTAGCTTCATACAATCTTGACGATGATGACAACGGTATAATTATAATGAAAAATTATATTGTGTATCACGCAGTGCCGGGTTCGGGCAAAATCAACATCACAAAATATGGAGCAGTTGGGCAAACTATAGAAGGCAATTTCACAGCTCAGTTTGTTAGTATAACAGGCGGCGAAACTTTTACCGTGACTTCAGCATCGTTTAAAGCTACCAGAGTGGAAGATGAAGAAGATGATGGAGACCCCGATGATGAATTGTCAAATTCTTTTATGGAATTAAAAATGACAATGATAACCGGAGAAAGCCTCAATTTTTCAGACGATAAGTTAGATGGTGCTGCTGAATATTTAGTTGAGGGCGGATTATTAGCCGTGGGTGTATTTCTTTATGATGATAGTGATGAATCCTTCAATTTGGGGATTTCAATCTATGCAGAAAATATCGAGAACAAAAGCAATCAGACATTGGTGTTCGAAGGAGAGTCTCAAACAAGTCTTATTTTTATGTATAAAGGCATGCCCTATAAATTTATTGGTACTGCCGTTATAAGCAATTTCGCCCAAAATGTCGGTGATATGTTCGAAATATCGGGTTCAGGTGAGTTCTATAATTTAATAGATGGTGGAAAAGCCGGAGATATTCAGAGTTTCAAAATTAGAACAGCCCGTTTAAATTAATCAAGCTTTGGAAAATATTAATCTAAAGCCTCAAATTCGTTTGGGGCTTTTTTTGTTTCTGAAATCCGATTTTGTGTAACAAATAGCTTTTTTATTCGTAAATTTGTAAGATATGTAAAGTTTAACAAATTGGAATAGAATTATGAAGTTTATGATTGTGAATCTGTTTATTGGGATATTATTTATGAATATTATGTCTGCAAATGCAAAAGGTGACAACCCGCTTTTGAAGCCATTTGATACGCCTTTTGGTGTGCCACCTTTCGAGAAGATTAAAATAGAACATTTCAAACCCGCTTTTGAAGAAGCATTCCACCAGCATAATCTCGAAATTGGTGCTATCACTAATAATCGTGCCGTCCCAACTTTCGAGAACACTATCGAAGCTTTGGAACGTTCAGGCTCTTTACTTACTTCGGTTTCAAGAGTGTTTTTCAACCTCAACTCAGCTAATACGAACCCTGATATTCAGGCTTTTGCCCGCGAAATTTCACCCGAACTCACAAAGCACGGCGACAATATCAGATTGAATAAAATATTGTTCAGCAAAGTAAAAAGCGTTTACGAGCAAAAAGATAAATTGAAATTGACTGGCGAAAAAGCCGTTTTGCTCGAAGAAACCTACAAGGGTTTCATCAGAAACGGAGCCGGACTCAACGACACAGACCAAGCTAAGTTGCGTACAATAAATGAGCAATTAGCATCGCTAACACTTAAATTTGGCGAAAATGTTCTAGCTGAAAATAATGCTTTCCAGATGATTTTGGATAAAAAAGAAGATTTGGCAGGATTGCCACAATCGCTTATTGATGCTGCTGCCGAAACAGCCGAAAAAGCCGGACATAAAGGCAAATGGATGTTCACGTTGCAAAATCCGAGCCTTTTGCCCTTTTTGCAATATGCAGACAAACGCGAATTACGCGAGAAAATTTGGCGTGCATATATGCTTCGCGGCGATAACGGCAACGAATACGACAACAAGGAAGTAATCAAAAATTTGGTCAATTTGCGAATTCAACGCGCTCAATTGCTCGGTTATCAAAGCCATGCACATTTTATCTTAGAAGAAAATATGGCGAAAAATCCGGAAGGTGTTTACAAATTATTAGACCAATTATGGGAACCTGCACTGAAAGTTGCAAAGGACGAAGCTACGCAATTCCAAGCACTTATCAACCGCGAAGGTGGCAATTTTAATCTCGAACCATGGGATTGGAGATACTATGCCGAAAAAGTGCGTCAAGAAAAATTCAATTTGGACGAAGAAGCACTCCGCCCCTATTTCAAACTTGACAATGTTTTGGAAGGTGCTTTCACGGTTGCTAATAAACTTTGGGGAATCTCATTTAAAGAATTAAAGAATATTCCCGTATATCACGAAGACGTAAGATGTTACGAAGTTTTAGACAAAGACGGAAGCCATTTATCGGTGTTTTACACAGATTTCCACCCAAGAGCCAGCAAACGTGGCGGAGCATGGATGACAAGCTTCCGCGAACAATTCAACAAAGACGGAAAGCGAGTTCACCCAGTTATAAGTATAGTTTGCAACTTCTCGCCACCAACGGGAGACACGCCATCGCTCTTAACTTTTGACGAAGCCTCTACCCTATTCCACGAGTTCGGACATGCGCTTCATGGGCTATTCTCTCAATGCGAATATGTCTCGATTTCCGGTACAAGCGTATCGCGTGATTTCGTCGAATTGCCATCGCAAGTGATGGAACATTGGGCAGCGGAAGACGAAGTAATGGCAATGTATGCTAAGCACTACAAAACCGGCGAAGTGATTCCTCTTGAATTATTGAATAAAATGCGCGCCAGCGAGCACTTCAACCAAGGTTTTATTACCGGCGAATACCTTGCGGCATCGTACCTCGATATGGCATTCCACACATTGACAAGCCCATTGACTTTGGACGTTAACTCATTCGAGGTTAAAGAGATGAAGAAAATCGGTCTTATTGACGAAATAATTCCAAGATATAGAAGCACATACTTCAACCACATTTTTGCAGGTGGATATTCTTCGGGATATTACAGCTACATTTGGTCCGGTGTGTTAGATTCGGACGCATTCGAAGCATTCAAACAAAACGGCATTTTCGACCAAAAGACTGCAACCTCCTTACGCAAAAACATCTTAGAACGCGGTCGCTCAGAAGACCCGATGAAACTTTACGTAAAATTCCGCGGTGCAGAACCATCGATTGAGCCACTGCTACGCAAGCGTGGTTTATTAGCCGAACCATCGAATTAATTACAAAACAATATTTACAAAAATGGCTGTTCCGATTGGAGCAGCCATTTTTTTTTATTTAACCACAATTTATTTGTAGGGACTGCAACAGCGTTCTTTTTAAAACATAGCCCATGAATTTATTCGTGGGTGGAGAAGTTTAGGACAAGACAGAATACAATTTAATCGCAAAGCCCATCTTGAACACGATTATCAAGATTGCAGGATGGACAGGATTAAAATCAAAACCAAAACATTTAACCGCAAAGTTCGCAAAGAAAGAACCGCAAAGAACGCAAAGAATTGTATTGGTCATTCTGAGACGAAGTCGAAGAATGAAGCTTTGAAAAATTCATGGATTCTTCGCTTCGCTCAGAATGACAAAAAGTTTCCCGTTTTTATAATAAAGACGGGACATGAAATTTGAAACTTTTTTCAATTTTTTTTTCAACGAAATGTAACAAAACGAACTTTGACTTGTTTATTACATATATGAAAGAGTTCAATTTCAAAATGGAAATTTGATAATGAGAATTTGCGACATAGGGCTTATATCGAATCCACTCATTTGCGAGAGAGCTTGCTTATGATTGTGCGATGAACACCCCATTCCCAAGTGTTGCGATTTTCAATTTTGTAAATTATGTTTAACAATTATAAAGTTTTAAATTATGAAAAAATTTATACTTCTATTCGCTTTCATCTTAGCAAACCTTATTGGTTCAACTCTTAATGCTTTCAGCAGCCCAATTGTAGATTATGAAATAAAGCAAGTAGCGGATTTTCAAATTTCCGATGGAGCTAAAACATTTAATGGTATTACCTTCAAAGATTCACTAAATGGGGTTGCTCTCATTAGAAATCAAGATTATGAATTTTATATATTTCGGACTTCAAATGCAGGTGATTCATGGGAATTAATAAGTGAGATTGACATATACGACCGTTGGGTAATGAAAGGCATAGCTCCACCTAATGTAACCGGAATTAGCTGCTATGGTGATTTCATTTGCATTACCACCCAACCGTATCTTGCACTTTTTGGACCACAACCTCCGGCTGATACAGGAGTGTATATGATGTCTTATGATTTTGGAGAAACATGGGAGGTAAACAATTTTCCTGAAAAACTTTTGCTTAGTTCTCCACAATTCGATGAATTGGGAAATCTATATATTCTCGGGACAAACTGGGATTTTAGAAAAAAGACATCTACCAGAAAGGGTATTTTTAAATTTTCGAAAACAAATATTTCATGGGAAGAGATACCATTATCAGCTATTCAAGATAGCTCATATATATATAATTTAAGAATTTACAACGATAAAGAATATCATTTTAATGTTAATCATTATCAAAAAGTTCAAGAAGATAGTTTAATTTCCATAATTTATAATTATCATACTCTTAATTCCGGTATAACGTGGAATTCATTCGAAATTCCTTTCAAAAATGTCTCTGTAAAATACACTAGCAAAAATGTTGCATGGTTTCCAAGCTTTGAAATAACTGAGGTAAATGATAGCACTATTAAGCAGGAAATATTTCTGATAAATACCAAAGATGGTTGGATATCATGGAATAAAATTAATATTGGGAGCTTCATCACAAAAGCGGATGCAGAGCGTATTTACTTGGCGTCATTCATATATTATGATGACGATAATATTTGGCTGAATTATTCAGGAGGACGGCAATTTATAACAAACAATGGAGGAAAAGATTGGATAGAATTTCCTAAATTTGTTAATAGTATAATGCAATTAACTCCAAATGCAGGCACCTACTTGAATAAAAATACAATATTCCTACGAAATACTTGGGCAGCTCATTTATTATACAAATTTACATTCGATATTGCTACAAGCGTTAATGAAAGAGCTGATGAATTGCAGTACAATATTTTCCCTAACCCCGCAAGCGAATATATTGAAATAGCCGTAGATATCAACCCTACGGTTAACCGTGGGGTTGATGAAGTTACTGACATCAAAATCTTCAATACGCTTGGAGAATGTGTTATCACCACCCCGTCTGCTCACCCTTCGACAGGCTCAGGGAGCGGCAATATAAGAATTGATATTTCGCATCTGCCTCGAGGTGTGTATTATCTCCGTATTGGCAGCCGGACGCAAATGTTTGTGAAGATGTAGTGTCTTTGATATTGAGACAAAAGTTGCTACTGTACCGTCAGTTGTTCCAAAGTAAGTGTATCATCTTTGTTACAACTAACGACTATACTACAGATTTATCCCTATCCGTAAATTATAACAACTGACGGGACATGAGAAGGGATGCTTTCCTAACCTTCCGAAGGTTCGAAACCTTCCGAAGGTTTCGTCTATATTATCAACTGACGGGAACATATAATTTTCAAAATTTTTTCTTCTCTTCACAGAATAAACCCTATTTTTGTAATAATTTTTTATATTACAAAGAAGAAGTATCGAATTGAAAGGCGAGATTGTAATATATCAATCATCTGACAGCAAAACACAAGTAGAAGTGAGATTGCAGGATGAGTCTTTATGGTTAAACCAATATCAAATGGAAGCCCTTTTTCAGACTGAAAGGACCTCCATTGTCAGACATTTGCAAAACATTTTTGCCACGGGTGAATTGGAGGAGTCTTCAACTTGTGTAAAAATACCACAAGTTCAAATCGAAGGCGGTAGAGAGATACTGAGGAAAATTAAATTTTACAACTTAGATGTAATTATCTCCGTTGGTTATCGAGTAAATTCAAAGCAGGGAACACAATTCAGGATTTGGGCTAATAATGTTTTGAAAAATTATTTATTACAAGGTTATGCATTAAATGATTCGATTCTAAGAAAAGAACGAGATAAACTAAAGAATCTTAATGATGCTATTAAGTTGATAACTGATTTGACTTTATCATCTGAAATTGAATCTGAATCAAAAATTGGATTCCTACAACTCCTTGACAAATACTCCTCAGCGTTAATGATTCTTGATGATTATGATAATCAACGAATAAAGTTTTTTGAGAATACTGTTGAATCAGCTTACCGATTAGAATATGATGAAGTTATTGATATTATTTTAAAAATGAAACAGAAATCAGGAGATTTGGATTTGTTTGGCAGAGAGAAAGATGAATCTTTGAAAAGCTCAATTTCAGCTATTTATCAGACTTTCAACGGAAAGGATTTATATCCTTCGATACTTAATAAAGCTATAAATTTGCTTTATTTTTTAGTAAAGAATCATTCATTTGTAGATGGAAACAAGCGTATTGCTGCAGTAGTTTTTATTTACTTTCTTGAAAAATGCGATAAATTGTCACTTTTGACACTTGATAATAATTTGTTGGCATCACTTACTCTACTTATCGCAAACAGTAAACCAAATGAGAGGGAACTTATTATCAACATCGTCAATATCATGCTCCATGATAAAATTATATAGGGACAGAACGCTGTTCTGTCCCTACATGAATGGGTTTTTGTTTTGGTCGGAATGGGCGGATTTGAACCGCCGACCCCCACTACCCCAAAGTGGTGCGCTACCGGGCTGCGCTACATCCCGAACCTCGATATTTGCTAAAAATGCCCTATATCGGACTGCAAATATACGAATAATTTCGCACTGCAAAAAATCTTAAGGGTAAAAGCTAATGGACAAAAAAAGGGTTGCCCAAAATAGGACAACCCATGAAAGTACAATGCTAAATAATCGGCTTAATGCCCACCGGCTGAAGGGGGAGCAGGTTCGTCAGGACTACCCGCATTTTTGAATGGCAGATAAATCAAAGCTGCAGCTATAATTAGCAATACAACTATACTGACGAGGAATGAAGGTTGCGCAAAGAAATTGAACAACTCGATTTCTGCAAAGGCAAATCCCGCAAAGAGCAAGCCAATCAGGGCTTCACCGGCAATAAATCCGGCAGCGAGCAGCACTCCGATGTTTTCCACACGAACTTTTTGCGCCTCATTCATATTATATTTATTGGTGAGCCAATCAAGCACACCTTTGATAACGCCACCTGTAAAAATGGCAAATACGGTTCCAAATGGCAGATACATACCAACGCTGATAAGCATCGGACTTCCGGCGCGAATCAAAATCATCGCTAATCCCATGAGCATACCCACAATGATGAGGGGCCAGGTCATGTTGCCACCAACAATACCTTGCGAGAGCATCGCCATCAAACTTGCTTGAGGTGCGGGCAATTCCTTGCTACCGAAACCACCGACATAGCCTTCTTTTAGCCCCGTTGCGATATCGCCTTCGTGCAAGATGAATAGTGGAATGAAAAGTATAGCACTTGCAACTACAACGCCGATAATGTCACCAACTTGCATTTTCCAAGGAGTACCGCCAAGAATATGTCCTACTTTTAAGTCTTGGAGCATTTCTCCGGCTACTGCAGCAGCAACGCAAACGATTGCAGCAACACCGAGTACTGCTGCAACACCTTCGTTGCCTGTGGCGCCTAATGCTACGAGAATCAGAGCAGTAACGACGAGGGCAGTCAGCGTAAGTCCACTGATTGGGTTATTACTCGAGCCCATAATCCCAACGAGATAGCCCGAAACTGCGGCAAAGAAGAATGCCAAGATTATCATTACAGTTGCAGCGACGAAAGCTATCAAAAATGAAGTGTTGAATACTTGATATGTGATGAAAAAAGTAGAAATAGCAACGAATGCGATACCAACTAAAATCCATGTAAAGCTGATGTCGCGCTCGGTTCTGATTTGGTCAACATTTTGTCCGCTTGCGGCTTTTTTCACATCGCCGACAGAGCGAGCAATACCTGTCATCAAACTGTTCCGCATACGGAACAATGTGTAAGTAGCACCTACTAACATACCGCCGATTGCAATCGGACGCACGATGTTGTTCCAAACAGTTTGTGCTGTCAGAATACCATCTCCGGCATAGTGAGGTTGAATAAAATACTGAATAATCGGTGTCAACAAGCCCCAGGCAATCAATCCACCACCAAAAGCAAGACCTGCGAGCTTAGGTCCGATAATGTATCCTACACCCATATATGCAGGGCTGATAGTCATCGAAGTAAAGAGCAATCCTCCTGAGCCGACAAAAGTTGTTCCGGGAATAGTTTGAGGTGAGAAAACGAAAAAGTGCTTGAAACTTGACAAGAATAATTTCATTTCGCCAAGCGTTTTGATTAAAGCACCGCCAATCATTGCGATGAACAAGAATTTACTGCCGCCGGTTCCGGTTTGACCTGCTTTGTGAATTTCTCCCGCAGCGACAGATTCGGGGAAAGGAAGCTCTTTGTCATCAACCATAATTCGGCGTAACAAAGCGACAAACATAATACCAAGTACACCACCAACAGTCATGATAGCAGCCGCTATCAAATAATTAGTCGGAGTGTAGAAATCGGTCCATATACCTGCTATGAAAAAGGCAGGCAATGTAAAAATAGCACCGGCGGCGACAGATTCGCCAATAGAGCCAACTGTACGAGCAAAATTTTCTTCTAAGATTGTTCCCTTGAAGGCTCTGAGTACAGCCATTCCAATTACAGCCGCAGGATAGGTCGCAGCGATTGTCATACCTGCTTTCAGACCCAAGTACGCATTAGCAGCACCCAAGATGACGCACATCACTAAGCCGATGAGCAATGCTTTGACTGAAAACTCAAGCATATTGGAATCAGGTGAAACGAACGGTACAAATTTTTTCTCTGACATTATTTCTCCTAAATTGATTAAAAATCATTTTTTCAAATTGACATTTCAATTTTTCTAAATTAAGAAAGATTCATCATATTTGCAAGAAATGTTTAGTAAAAAGTGGCAAATTAGTCACATTTTATTGCTTTTATTCGTCTATATAAAATTAATATTACAAATTTGAAATGAAATCCAAAAACGATATAGCTCAAATATTCATGACTGATGCTCCGAGTAGCGATTTCAGCAAGGAACTTGAGGCGCTTTGGTATGATTACAAGGGGAATTGGGACATGGCTCATAATATCGTACAAAATCTCGGCAGCAAGAATGCAGCTTGGGTACATGCTTACTTGCACCGCAAAGAAGGCGATATTTGGAATGCCGAGTATTGGTATTCGAGAGCCGGAAAGCAAATTTCGGAAATGGATTTAGAAACAGAATTTGAGTCAATTGCAATGCAACTATTGGCTGAGAATCAAAAGAAATAGCACACTACAACGTTATTGATTAGTACTTGATGAACAAAATTTTAAAATCGGAAAATACATAAATGAATTCATATTATTTCGGGATAAGTGGCAGTTGGGCAGTATTAATCATAATTTCGCTGGCTTTGATAGCATTTTCGATTTGGTCATATCGCAAAACTGTTCCTGAAATCACTCCTGCCCGTAAAACCCTTCTAATGGTCATGCGGTCTGTGGCTTTGGTTCTCTTGCTTTTCGCATTATTCGAGCCGGTTTATACTGCTATCCGTGGCAGCATGAAGGAGCCCGTCGTAGTAGCAATGTTGGACAATTCGCTTTCGATGTCATTAGATGATGCAGGTGGTGACCGCAAACCGGGCTATAAGAAATCTATGGAAGATTCGCAATTGGAGCAACTGAAGGATGACTTAATCGTGCGGAAATTTTCGAGTTCAGTTCAAGAAAGCGAGGGATTTGATTTTGATGCGTTAGAATTGGACGGCAGTAATACAGATTTATCAAATGCTTTGGGCAATGTTAATCGCTCAATGACCGATGAAAATTTGCGTAGCATCGTAATATTTACAGATGGTGCATTCAATAGTGGCGACAATCCTATTTATACAGCCGAGCGACTTGGTAAACCGATTTTCATTGTTGGAATTGGGGATTCGACATATCCCAAAGATGTTGCGATAGTCAACATAATCACAAATGACGCAGTTTATATCAACGACAAAGTTCCTGTCAATCTCAGATTTGATGCAAATGGCTTTGAAGGCAAAAGTGTAAAGGTGCAATTGTTCGAGGAAAATATTTCAATTGGCGAAACAAGCGTTGAATTGACTCCGAATAGGACTGAATATTCGGTTGATTTTACCTACGAGCCGAAAACCGAAGGCAACAAAAAATTGAGCATCAAAGTGGAAAATCTCGCAGGTGAGATTACACACAAAAATAATCAAATGGCGAAATATGTTAAAGTGCTCAAGAACAAGAGAATTATTTCATTTTTCTCGGGTTCGGCTGTGGCAGATATTTCGTTCATTAAAAATGCGATTAAAAATCAGGAAGGCATCGAAATCAGAGAGTTCATCCAAAGTTTGGGAACGAGCTTTTATAATGAGCCAACTCAAAAAGATTTGAACGAAACCGAAGTCTTTATTTTCGTAAATTTCCCAACAATCAACACTTCCGATGCAACGATACAGAATTTGGTAAACCACATTTCCAAAGGTAAATCAATATTATTTATTGCCGGACGGGAAACTGATTACACTAAACTCAAAAAGTTCGAAGAATTTTTGCCATTCAATGTTGCTTCCTCTCGAGCAAAAGAATTCATGGTCAATGTTGACCTCAATCCGAGAGCCTTGTCCAATCCTTTGATTAGAATCAACGGTACAGATGAAGATTTGACTTTATGGAATAATTTGCCACCAATATATAAAACTGAGACTTTTGTCAGAATCAAATCGGAATCCGAACTTGTGGCTTCGATGAAAGTGAACAATGTTCCGATTGCAGAGCCTTTAATCATGACCCGTGAGTTCCAGCAAACAAAGAGTATTGCAGTGATGGGCTACGGATTATTCCGATGGAAATTAGTCGGACATGCTCTGGAAGTTTCTCGCGGGCGAAACGAAGCGACGGATATATTTACGCTGTTTATGGAAAATTCAATTCGTTGGCTGTCATTGAAAGATAAGGCAAAGCAACTCATCATAAAACCTACAAAACAATTATACAATGTTGGTGAACGAATCGAATTCGTTGCACAAGTTTATGATGCATCGTACCAAACGGTTGATAATGCGATAGTTGAATTGCAAATTGAATCGCCGGATGAAACTCGCACCATAATTATGTCGCCAATCAATAATGGGCGATATTTCGGTGCAATGGAATCCTTACCTGCGGGTGACCACAAATTCAAGGGAACTGCAAAATTGGGGCAAAATCTATTGGGCACTGATGACGGCAGATTTTCAGTGGGGGAAACTCCTGCGGAATATCTAAATTTGAGAATGAATACAAGTTTGCTGCGTAATTTGGCATATATTTCGGGTGGCGAATTCTTCACTCCCGATAATGCAAATGAATTGTTGGATGCAATTAAAAATCACAAGAATTTCAAAGCTCGCCCCGTTACTGAAAGGAGCGAATTCGCCTTGTGGAGTCAGCCTTGGTTGTTGATAATTGCGATTTTGCTGCTGTCAGTCGAATGGTTTGTGCGTAAACGTTCGGGAATGCTTTAAACCGACACTTCGTTATACTGTAGCATATATAATTTGGCATATAGCCCGTTCAACTGCAAGAGTTCATCGTGAGTGCCTTGCTCGCGAATTTGACCTTTGTGCAATACCAAAATTTTGTTGGCGCGTTTGATGGTCGAAAGCCTATGAGCTATGACAATCGAAGTTCTATTTTCCAAAAGCTTTTCGAGAGATTTTTCGATTACATTTTCTGTTTCGGTATCAATACTTGATGTCGCCTCATCAAGAATCAAAAGCTCAGGTTTGGCTGCATAAGCACGGCAAAATGATATTAATTGCCTTTGCCCGGTGGAAAGGGATTGCCCACGCTCGTTCAAGAGATAATCAAAACTGTCGGGATTGGCTTCTATGAACGGTGCTGCGCCGAGAGCAATCGCAGCATTCCGAACGTCTAAATCCGAAATTTCCTCAGTACTAAGTGTGATATTCTCTTTGATTGTTCGGGAAAACAAGTAAACATCTTGCATTACAAGAGCGATTTTATCTCTTAAGGCTTTTTGCTTAATATTTTTCAGTTCAATGCCATCAATTTTGATTGTGCCTGACTGATAATCATAATATCGGCAGAGCAAATTTATAATAGAAGTTTTGCCGGAGCCCGTTGCCCCAACGATTGCCACTGTTTCACCTTTCTTAATTTCAAAGGAAATGTCTTTGAGCACCCATTTATTATCGTCATAGCTGAACGAGACATTTTCAAATTCAATCTTGTCGTTAAATTCAAATTTTTCCAGAGCATCGGGAGCATCTTCCAAGAATTCCTCAGTATCCAAAAGACCGAAAATTCTTTCCGATGAAGCCATCGCATTTTGTAGCGTTGTGTATTTTTCGCTTAAATCTCGGACCGGGCGGAAAAACATATGCGAATACTGAATGAATGCAATCAAAACCCCAACTGTCATTACACCCGATAAAATGTTGCCCGCTGCATACCACAATACAATTGCAGTTGCAATAGCACCAATCATTTCGACTGCCGGAAAAAATATGGCATAGTAAAAAACAGTATCAATATTTAATTCGCGTGTTTTTTTGTTTATAACATCAAACTCATTGTTCAGTTTTTTCTCCTGACCAAAGACTTTGACGGTAGATATTCCCGAAATAAATTCATTCAAAAATGAGTTCATTTTGGATACTTCATTTCGCAAATCGCGGAATAATACTCGTACTTTGCGTCGGAAAAATGTAGTTAGCAGAAGTAAAAGCGGTAAAACTGTGATGGTGAGCAAAGTCAGCTTAACGTCTGTGTAGAACATAAAACCAATAATCCAAAAAATCAGCATCACATCGGCAACCATCATTATAAGTCCCGATGAAAAAAGTTGGTTAAGGACTTCGACATCGTTTGTGACGCGCGTAACCAATCTGCCGACAGGATTTTTATCGTAATACTTCATCGAAAGCTTTTGCAAGTGTGCATAAAGCTGATTTCGAATATCGTTGAGACAGTTCTGACCGACCCATTGCATAATAAAAGTCAGACCAAATCTGATGGCGCCATGCAATACGAGAACAACCAAAATAATCACTATAATATTGAGCAAACCTTGTTTGTCGCCCAATGATATGTAATCATCAACAGCGATTTTGATAAGATATGGTTTCAAGGGTGCCAATGCCGAAACTAAAAGCGTCAGGAAAATAGAAACAAAAACGTACTTTTTATATGGCTTGAGGAAAACAATTAATCTTTTGATTAAATTGAAATCAATTTTGTTGTATTCAGAGCCGAATGAATTTCCACGCATGATTTGTACTTTACATCCCTCTGCGGTATTTTCCGCCAATTTTGTAAAGAACTGCTGTGATTTGCCCCATAGTTGCATACTGAACTGTGTTGAGCAATTCGGCAAATATATTCCCACCGGAAATTGCAACTTCAATCAAATTTTTCAATGCTGCATCAACTTTTTCGGCATTGCGTTCCTTGAATCCTTGCACTTCAGAAAGTCTCTGCAATTTCTCTTCATCGGAGGTCCGAATGATTTGCATTTTTTCGTAGGGATTATCATCGCTTGAATTTAGGAATGTATTGACACCGATAATCGGGAAATCGCCACTTTGCTTCATATATTCGTAATACATTGATTCTTCCTGAATTTTTGAGCGCTGATATTGTGTTTCCATCGCTCCGAGAACTCCACCGCGACGAGACAGACGGCGGAATTCCATTAGCACAGCTTCTTCGACAAGCTCGGTAAGCTCTTCGATAATGAAAGCACCTTGATTCGGATTTTCGTTTTTCAACATGCCGAATTCTTTGGATAGAATCAATTGGATAGCCATCGAGCGACGGACAGATTCCTCAGTAGGAGTAGTCACAGCTTCGTCGTAGGAATTTGTGTGCAATGAATTGCAATTATCGTAAAATGCCAGCAATCCCTGCAATGTGGTTCTAATGTCGTTGAAGTCAATTTCTTGTGCGTGAAGAGACCTGCCGGATGTCTGAATGTGATATTTCAATCTTTGGCTTCTTTCATCGGCGCCATATTTATTTTTCATCGCTACAGACCAAATTCTCCGAGCGACTCGCCCGATAACCGAATATTCGGGGTCCATGCCATTTGAAAAGAAGAAGGAAAGATTTGGGGCAAAATCATCAACTTTAAGCCCACGATTCAGGAAATACTCGACATAAGTAAAACCGTTTGCGAGAGTAAATGCAAGCTGTGAAATGGGATTAGCGCCCGCTTCCGCAATATGATAACCGCTTATGCTCAGCGAATAATAATTGCGAATTTTATTGATTGATAAATATTCTTGCAAATCGCCGATTAGTTTCATTGCAAAATCAATAGAAAAAATGATAGTGTTTTGGGCTTGGTCTTCCTTCAACATATCAGCTTGGACAGTTCCGCGAAGTTTTCTGAAAGTCTCGACTTTGAGATTTTCCCTTGCAGCGTCGTCCAACGTGATGCCTTCATTTTCGAGTTTTTTCAAGGCTCTGTTATATGCTGTCATGAAATAGAACGCCACCATGATTGGCGCCGGAGCATTTATCGTCATAGAAACTGACGTCAAAGGGTCAGTTTGGTCAAATCCTGCGAGCAATCTGTCCATATCTTCGACACTACAGATGGAAACGCCGGATTCGCCGATTTTTCCGTAAATATCGGGTTGTTCGGCAGGGTCCTCTGCATATAGCGTGATACCGTCGAATGCGACCGAAAGTCGTTTGGCAGCATCATCTTTAGATAAATAATGGAATCTTCTATTTGTTCTTTCGGGGCTTCCTTCACCGGCGAATTGTCGCTTGGGGTCTTCAGTTGTCCTTTTGAAGGGGAAAACGCCGGCTGTATAGGGAAATTCGCCCGGCAAATTTTCCATATAGCAAAATTCAATAATACTTTTCCAATCATTAAATTTTGGCAATGCAACTTTGGGAATTTTCGAACCTGAAAGTGATTTGGTAAATGAATTAATCGAAAATTCTTTGCCTTGAACTGTATATTTAATCTCATCTTGTGAATAATTTTCGGTGACTTTTGCCCAATTATTGATATATTTTTTACTTTCTTCGGTCAATTCATCATAGAAAATTTCGTATTCGGCAATCAATCTGTTTCGCAAATCATTATCATTAGTGCTTTCGTAAGCAATCTTATAAGCGTACGCTTTTTCGGCGATGCCGGATTGACGGGCTACTTGAATTTTATATTGTGCGATAGATTCAGCAATTTCTGATAAATAGCTGATTTTGTCATTATTAATCAAACTGTAATCAACGATATGCTTTGTAGGCATTTTAGCAATGAATTCGTGGTCGAATTTGACATTTTTTTCCGCATAAGTTGAAGTCAAATCTTTGAATAAACGATTTAATCCCGGATTGTTGAAATGATTGCTACTGCAAGCGTAAACGGGTAATTCGAGTTCACCAAGTGTAAGTGTCTTATCTGTTTTGACGTTGCGGTTGCGGAGATAATTGATTTTGACTTCTCTGTAAGCGTCTTCGGAGCCTCTTTTCTCGAATTTATTGATTACGATGAAGTCCGCTTTGTCGAGCATATCAATTTTTTCCAACTGAGTAGGAGCTCCAAATTCGGCGGTCATCACATAGACTGATTTATCGCTAATCGTAACGACTTCGCTATTTGCTTGACCAATCCCCGAAGTCTCGACAATAATTAAATCAAATCCGCAAGATTTCATAATTGCAATAGAATCAATAATGCTTTCGGGAATTTCCGATTTGCTGGAACGAGTGGCAAAACTACGGAAAAAGACATTTTCGTTGTAAATTTGGTTATAGCGAATTCTATCGCCCAACAATGCACCACCTGTATTGCTTTTAGATGGGTCAACAGCCAATATCCCGATTTTAAAATTTTGAGCGGTAGATAAAAATCTTCCGATTATTTCGTCATTTAATGAGCTTTTACCGCTTCCACCTGTGCCTGTCACACCGAGCACAATAGATTTGCCTTTGTCGTTGTCGGCATAGAGTTTACGGTAAGTATCGCGATTGCAATCTTCGGTGCAATTTTCAAAAAAAGATAATTGTTTAGCGATTAAATAGCTCTGAGCGGCATTGTTTTGTTTGATTAATTTATCATTGGGAATGAATTTAGCGATTGATTTGCGATGTTCGATAATTGAATTGATAATATCATCAGCAATACCGTCAATTCCGATTTTTTGCCCTTCGGTAGCATGATAAATGCGTTTAACGCCGTAAGATTCGAGCGTAGTAGCTTCGGAAGGTAGAATTACACCTCCGCCACCGCCAAAAATCAAAATGTCGGCAGCGTAGTTTTCCTTGAGCATATCCACCATATAACGAAAATATTCATTATGCCCACCTTGGTAGGAGCTCACAAGAATCGCATCAGCATCTTCTTGGAGGGCAACAGTAACAACTTCGCTAAC
This sequence comes from Candidatus Kapaibacterium sp., assembly GCA_023957315.1. NCBI lineage: Bacteria > Pseudomonadati > Bacteroidota > Eximiradiia > Eximiradiales > Kapaibacteriaceae (SeqCode) > Kapaibacterium (SeqCode) > Kapaibacterium sp. (SeqCode). Next base: position 83,869 of record JAMLHE010000011.1, on the reverse strand, counting down.
GGAACGATTGTGCCCGATATGAATAATTTCAGCACCACGTTTTTGGAGTAACCTGCGGAAAAGATTGATTGAGACATCATGTCCGTCAAAAAGTGCTGCGGCTGTAACTATTCTTATCTTTTGCATCAAAGCTCCAAATAATGGTAATATAATTTTTGCATAGACGAAAAAAAGGGAATTTGTTTTATGAATTCCCTTTTAGCAATATTATAAATCCTGGTTTAACTATTTGAAAATACTATTGGCAGCTTCGAGAGCCTGGCTGAATTCATGTTCATTTATCTCGAAATCTTCATCATGTTGCTTCAGAAAAGCAACTAAGTTTTCTGTAGCAATATTGCCGACCAAATCATCTTGAGCCATCGGGCACCCACCCCAACCTTTGAGAGCAGCATCGAAACGGCGACATCCGCTATCGTAAGCAGCTTGAATTTTTTCGCGCCATGAGTCCGGGCTGCTATGCAAATGTGCCCCGAATTCAATAAATGGGAATTCTTCAGTGAGATTTGAATATAAATGCTTGATATTTCCCGGGTTAGAGACTCCCACAGTATCCGATAATGCAATAGTATTCACGCCTAAATCGGTCAATTGCTCTACACGCCGCCCTATTTCGTCAAAACTCCAAGGGTCGCCGTAAGGATTGCCGAACGCCATCGAAAGATAAATTATCAATTCTTTGTTTGTACGGACACAAGTATCGTGGATTTCTTCAACCCTTGCCAAAGATTGGTCAATCGTAGAATTTGTATTCTTTTTCTGGAAGGTCTCAGATACAGAAAATGGGAAGCCGAGAAAATCAATTTCATCGAACATAACAGCATCTTCAGCACCACGCAAATTCGCTACAATTGCCAGAAGAAACGAACTTGAGCCGTTCAGATTCAATTTTCTGAGAACTTCAGCAGTATCTCTCATTTGCGGCACAGATTTCGGAGATACAAATGAACCGAAATCAATCGTGTCAAATCCTACTTTCAGAAGTTTATTAATGTAATTTACTTTTGTCGCTATTGGGATATATTCCTCAATGCCTTGCATCGCATCACGCGGACATTCTATAATGCGAGTCATCTCAAAACCTTATGTTGCATAATTAATCGAAACATCCTATAATACGTGAAATAACTAATCTTTGAATTTCGGAAGTGCCTTCGCCGATTTCGAGCAATTTTTGGTCACGGTAGAATCGCTCTGCATCATATTCCTTCATCAGCCCGTATCCGCCGTGTATTTGGACACAATGGTCTGCGGCTTTGTGGGCTAATTCGGAGCAATATAATTTGGCAATTGCAGATTCTTTTGTGATTTTTTCACCGCGAGCCGCCATACGACACACTTCATATAAATAATTTCGGGCAAGTTCGATTCCCATATCAATGTCTGCAAGCTTGAAAGCATTCGATTGATATGTAGAAATCGCACGTCCGAAGGTTTTTCTTTGTTTTGCATAATTAAGAGCCGATTCAAAAGCACCTTGAGCCAAACCCAATCCCATAGCGGCTATTGAAAGTCGTCCTTTGTCCAAAGTTGCCAGCATTTGCTTGAATCCATCACCACGTTTGCCTAAGATATACTCATTAGTCACTTTGCAATCGGAGAAATAAAGCTCAGAAGTATTCGATGAACGCCACATCATTTTGCCTTTCATTTGGCGACATTCCATTCCGGGATTTGAATTTTCGACAATGAAGGATGTGAACTCTTTTCTGCCGTCGGGTTGCTGACCTGTCACAGCCAAAACCGTAGAGCCTAAGGTAATGTCTGTAGAAGCATTGGTAATGAAGATTTTCGACCCGTTAATAGTCCAATCGCCTTGCTCTTGATATGCACGGGTTTTGGTATTTCCCGCATCAGAGCCGGCTTCGGGTTCTGTCAAACCAAATCCCCATAATTTGCCACCTGCAAGTTGAGGGAGGTAATTTTCCTTTTGTTCATCGCTGCCGTAATCATAAATAGGACCGGTGCCAAGTGAGTTATGAGCGGCAATAGTTGCTGCTTGAGCGCTGTCAACACGGGCAATTTCTTCGACAATGATAATATACGATAGATAGTCGAGCCCGCTTCCGCCGTACTTTTCGGGCAAGAAGGCTCCCAGAAATCCCATTTCCGCCATTTGTGCAGTTATTTCGTATGAAAACTCCTCTTTCTCGTCCAAATCTTTCGCCTGAGGCTTGATTACCTCTTCGGCAAATCGTCTAACAGAATCTCTTAAAAAAACTTGTTCGTTGGTTAAATTCCTATTTATTGACATATTCTACCGTAATTATGTAAAGTCATTAATTTCGGTAAACGAGATATATTTCAATTAATTTTATTTTCTTGTTTTTTTAGTTGATTGTGAAGATATTAAGATGAAAAAGGAATACATTTTACCGCAAAGGACGCAAAGGAATACATTTTACCGCAAAGGACACAAAGGAATAGAATTGAATGTTTCGACCATAAACCCTCGACCCTATGAAATTGTGGGGATTTGCAAATTCTTCCGTAACCTCAAGAAAAGCCATTCTTCCAAAACTTCTATTAGTAAAGTACGGCATTCTTCGAATGATTTCGCATTTGCATAAACACCCGGACAAGCAGGAATTTCAGCATAGACGGAATTATCATCTTCTAAAATTTCATATTTAGCTTGTTTGATTGCTTCATTTAGATATTCACTAAGCATATTTCACCTTTGTTCATTCACTTATTGAAAAGTACGATTTGTAATATCGGATATTTTAAAAGCATTACAGCCCAACTTTCAACTTATGATGTTCACGAAAATTCAATTTCAACTGGTCGCCAATATTGATTTCATGATTGTCCAAATTGGATAATGATAAGCCGAGCAAACGCACTCTTTTGAATGGAGCTTTAGGTGTGTAAAAGAGTTCTTGGGCAAGTGCGAAAACTTCGTTAATTTCCGAAATTGGATTGAAGACTGTTTTGGAACGTGTTGTAATCTCGAAATCGAAATATTTAATTTTAAGTGTCAAAGTTTTGCCGGACGAATTCGATTTTTTTATTCTTTTGTCTAAGATTTCGGCAATTCGCTTCAATGATTCGAGCAATTTTGCTTCATCAAGAATGTCTTCGCCAAAAGTTCTTTCGGAACCGATTGATTTGCGAATGCGTTCTGCGATGACTTCGCGATTGTCAATACCATGAGACATGTTGAAGAGATATTCGCCGAATTTGCCGAATTGATTTATTAATGATTGTTGGTTTAACTTTTTCAAATCTTTTCCGGTCGAAATCCCCAATTCATGTAATTTTCGGGCAGTCACTTTGCCCACTCCGGGGAATTTTTCAATTTTCAATGCTTCGATAAATTTTGTGGAAGTCGCAGGAGTGATTACGCACAATCCGTCGGGTTTGTTGAAATCAGAACCTACTTTTGCTAAGAATTTATTGAAGGACACTCCGGCAGATGCAGTGAGCTCGGTGGATTCCTTTATTCGTGCTTTGATTTCTTTAGCAATATTTGTAGCCGATGGATTGCTCATTTTGTTCGTAGTGACATCAAGGTAGGCTTCGTCAAGTGAAAGTGGCTCGACTTGGTCAGTATATTCGTAAAATACTTGCATGATTTGCTCTGAGGCTTCTTTATAAGCTTGGAATCGTCCTGTAACAAAAATCAAATTTTTGCATTTTCGAGCAGCCACCATAGACGGCATTGCAGAAAATATTCCGTATTTCCGTGCTTCGTAACTTGCAGCGGCAATAACTCCTCTTTTGTGAGGACTGCCAACCACAACGGGTTTGCCACGCAAACTTGGGTTGTCGCGTTGCTCTACTGCCACAAAAAAGGCGTCCATATCAATATGGATAATTTTTCTTTCCATTGCTCAAATATAATCTCTTTTCTACTTTATGATGTCGTTTAAGAATCACTTTTTTGTTAAATTTTATGAACAAATCGAATTTAAAGTTTTGGTAAGATGATATGATTTGATATATTTAAAAAATTAGGAAATGAAATTTCAGAATAATTATTACTGATGAGGATTATATGGATTACTTGTTGACAGAAGAGCAAATTATGCTAAAAGAAATGGTGCATAAATTTGCCAAAGAACGCATAGGACCTGTGGCAGCGGAAAATGAACGCAATCACAGATTTCCGGCTGACATTATCAAGGAAGCGGGCGAACTCGGTTTGATGGGAATTGCTTACCCTTCGGATTATGGTGGCGCCGACATGGATTATATTTCGTACATGCTGGCAGTTGAGGAAGTTTCGAGATGGTGCGCCTCGACAGGTGTTATTATTTCGGCACATTCATCTTTGGTTTGCGACCCGATTTATCGTTTTGGGACTGAGGAACAAAAGCAAAAATATTTGCCGGACTTGCTTTCGGGGAATAAAATCGGGGCATTTTCGCTCAGCGAATCCGGTGCCGGCTCCGATGCCGGTGCGACGAAAACGACTGCTGTTTTGCAAGGTGACAAATGGATTTTGAACGGTGCAAAATTATGGGCTACAAACGGTAACGAAGCCGAAATTTATATTTTGATAGCCTCTACAGAGCCATCGCAAAAAGTTAAAGGCATTTCGGCGTTCATCATCGAAAAAGGGACACCCGGCTGCTATGTGGGCAAATTAGAGCGAAAACTCGGTATCAAATCATCGTCCACAGCCGAAATTATCTTGGAGAATGTCGAATTGCCCAAAGAAGCACTTTTGGGCGAACTCAACAAAGGCTTTAAAGTAGCAATGGTGACTTTGGACGGCGGCAGACTTGGAATTGCTTCTCAAGCATTGGGGATAGCTCGTGCAGCTATAGAAGATGCAATTAAATATTCTAAAGAACGCTTCCAATTCGACCAGCCAATTTCCAATTTCCAAGCTATTCAATGGATGATAGCCGATATGTGGGTACGCTACGAAGCTGCTTGGTTACTTACTTGGCGAGCAAGCAAGATGAAAAACGAGGGAATGGATTATTCCCGTGAAGCAGCTATGGCAAAATTAGATGCTTCGGAAGCAGCGATGTTTTGTGCCAACAAATCAATCCAGATACACGGTGGCTTTGGCTATACGGAAGATTTCAATGCCGAGCGTTATTATCGTGATGCAAAAATCACCGAAATATACGAGGGTACAAGCGAAATCCAAAGATTGGTAATCGCCAGAAGTTTGCTGAAATAATTTTATTTAGATTAAATAGACCGGATTAGTGGTCATGCTCTAAGACTACTCTTCCGGTTTGTTTTCCGTCAAGAATCTTATCAATTTCGCGTGTTAGCGAATCTAATTTTACAACATTTACAAATGATTGGGGCAGTTCTACTTTCCAATCAGTTGCCAATTTATCCCAAATATTGGTTCTTAAATGCATCGGGCGTGAAGCGGAATCAATCCCGCAAAGTGTAACTCCACGCAAAATAAACGGATACACAGAAGTTGTGAGTACGTCTCCCCCGACGTTACCAACCACGCAAACGCAACCATGCTGTTGAGTAGAACGTATCACCGAGGATAGTGTCCCGCCTCCGACATTTTCAACAACACCGAGCCATTGCCCTGAAAGCAGAGGTCGCGCCGTTAGGTCGAGAATCATATTCTTGCGTATGACTTCGGTAGCACCCATTTTGAGCAAAAATTCTTCGTAATGCAATTTGCTTGTTGAAGCAACAACTTCATAGCCGATTTTCGCTAATATCGAAATAGCCAATGAACCAACGCCACCCGTTGCTCCTGTAACTAACACCTTGCCCATTCCGGGCATTACATTATGATTTTGAAGTTCGGTAATGCAAATTCCCGCTGTGAAACCTGCTGTACCGTAAATCATAGATTCTTTTAAAGTCAGAGTTTCAGGTTTTTTCACAATCCACGAAGCCGGAACTTTGATGTATTGTCCGAATCCTCCGGGGGTATTCATACCCAGGTCATAGCCTGTTACAATGACTTCGTCACCGGATGCAAACTCCGGCACTTTTGATTCAACAACTACTCCTGCAGCATCTATGCCGGGAGTGTGCGGGTAAAATTTCGATACACCTTTGTGCCCTTTTGATGAAAGAGCATCTTTGTAATTAAGTGAAGAATAATGAACTTTGATTAAAACATCGTTATCCGGCAAACTATCAATCGGCAATTCGATAATGCTTCTGACAAATGTATTGGGAGAGACTTCTTCGACATAAAATGCTTTATATTGTAGCGACGACATAAAAATGACCTTTTTCCCTTTGATATTAACCTTGTTATTGTTAACTTTGAATATATATAATTTTCAAAAAATTTAATTATATGAAACACAAATATAATATTCTTTTAGCGATTATTGACATAACAATAACAAATTTGGGTAGCTTAAAGTTACAACAACAGGTACACCTAAAAATATGATTAGATTCGCCATAAAAACGCTCTATCTGTAAGCAATCAAACAAAAAATAAAGCCTTTCGTATTGTAAAAATTAAGTAAGTAAAATTTATTAAAAAAGGAGAAAATGTCATGGAATTCAACAAAATTGCCGTCATCGGCGCCGGAACAATGGGCAACGGAATTGCTCACGTTTTTGCACTTGCAAACTACAAAGTAACATTATTCGATATTAATGATCAAGCTATTGAGCGTGGAATCGGCACTATTAGCAAAAATTTAGACCGCCAAGTGAAGAAAGAGAAAATTTCGCAAGAGCAAATGGATGCAACTATGGCAAATATCTTCGCAACGACTGAAATGTCCGCTTGTGCTGACGCTGATATAATAATCGAAGCTGCCACAGAAAACAAAGAGCTCAAATTCAAAATATTTGCCGAACTTGACGCAATTGCCAAGCCCGAAGCTATACTTGCATCGAATACCTCAACAATTTCAATCACTGAAATTGCTGCTCGAACAAAGCGACCCGCTCAAGTAATCGGAATGCACTTCATGAATCCCGTCCCGATGATGAAACTCGTCGAAGTAATTCGCGGACTTACCACAGGCGACGAAGTTTACAACGCAACAGTCGAGCTTTGCAAAAAATTGGGCAAAACACCCGTTACAGCAAACGATTATCCGGGTTTCATTTCTAACCGAATACTATTGCCATTCATCAACGAAGCAATCTTTGCTCTGATGGAAAACGTCGGTACAGTTGATGCAATTGATGAAGTCGCAAAATTAGGCTTCGCACACCCAATGGGACCACTCGCATTGGCAGATTTAATCGGTTTGGATACATGCTTGGCAATATTGGAAGTGCTCCATAACGACCTTGGCGACCCGAAATATCGTCCATGTCCATTATTGAAGAAAGTTGTAGCCGCCGGACATTACGGACGCAAGAACGGCAACGGATTTTACCTTTATGCCGGACAAGATGTCCCGGTTGCCAATAAATTTTAAAAATATGATTGTAGTAATTTGTCATTGTCAGAAAATATCGTAAATTTGATTTTTTAATATATCGAAAATTTATCATGAATGATTTGAATAGACTTAATATTAGATTTGATTCGGACGACCCCGATATTTTGGAAGCATACCAACACGAAACTCAGGGGCAATATCTGGACGCAATCGAGCATTACAAAAAAGCATTGGGACGCAACCCCGACTTAGGAATAGTTTACAAGCACATCGGCAACGCCCTCTACAGGCTCGGTGACATCGAGCAATCCGTTCACTACCTCGAATTAGGTGCGGAAAAGTTGCCAAGTTTCCCGACGATATATTTTGAATTGGGATTGGGCTATTACCGGATGGGCAGCTTGAAAAAAGGCTTACGCTCATTGGCAAAATGTATCGAATTAGACAAAAATTTCCTGATTGCACACTACTGGTCAGGAATATTAAGCTATCATTGCGGGCATTTAGCCGAAGCAAGAGAATTTTTCACGCACGTCACGAAAGTACAGCCAAAATTCCTTATCGCATTTTTTCACCTTGGCGTAGTATGCTTACGTATGGGATTTTACGAAGAAGCGGCGACAGCCTTGAAAAACGTCGTTGACAACAACCCCGAAAGCCCCTCAGCATGTGCTTTGCTTGGCGATGCCTATTTGAATTTGAACAAAAAATATGATGCACGGATTGCATATCGCAAAGCATTAGAATTAGACCCCAACGACGTAAAAGCCAGAAACGGACTCGCCTCATTAGACGATTTTGGAGAAGCTGTGATATAGGAGAATTTTTAGGCAAATACTTTATAAAAACGCACATCAAAGAAAATTTCGCACCTTCATATAAATAATACAATGAGGGTGCTGAGTTACTTTACAGTAACGCCATTTACCCAAAGTTTAGATTCGCTGATGTCTAAATCTTCATTCCATTCCAAACCATAGCCACCGGCTGAAATCGAGAAGTTTTTGAAAACATTGAACTCATTCAAGATTTGGAAATTCGCATCACTCAGCAACGGTTCGAAGTCGTAGATTTTGGTGATTTGGTTATCAAACAGCACCTCAATCACATTAGGTGATTTTGCTTTGGCGTCAATGATTTTCGGGTATGTGCTTTTCATAAGCAAGCTAATAATCTCCATGTTTAAACATGACTGGCTTTAAATCTTTCAACTTCCATTCATAATTTACTATTGTACTATCATTAGTAAAATATACTTTTAAGTTTTTTTCTCCTTCATACATTCCATTTATTTCAGTATTTGCAGAATCTTCAATACCTATTTTAGTCTTTATAGATATATTCAAGGTGTTTTCATTTATAAATTTATTAAACTGATTTGATATTTTTAAAAAATTATTATCATGAATCCTGTTATCAATGATATATATACCTTGTTTGTTTCCCAATGAATCAATAAAGTAAATACTGTTACTGTTTAGCCATGTATCATATTCACAACTTATATTAAATTTTATATACTTATCATTTTCTTGACAAGTCAATAACTGTATATTAAAAAATAATATAAGGAAGATAAGATAATTCATTGTCGCATTTTGCCTTCGTTGACGCTCATCGCATCCACGAAATGCTTGTTTGCAATGCGAATTACTTCATTAATTTCTAACATATATCCTCCATTTTTAACTACTATTTTCATTGACGATAACACTTCATTCTATTTTCCTACTCCATATCCGTGTTGAATTCGCTGATTTGCTTTCTTTCGCCCCAGGTGATTAGTATGTCGTCTTTGGCGATTACTTCGTCGGCTTGGGGGTTTGCAATGTACTCAGAGCCACGTTTGACGGCTAAAACGGTGAGTTCGTAGCGGTTGCGGATTTTTAGTTCGTTGAGCGATTTGCCGATAAAATGGTGTTTGTCGGTGATGCGGATTGAGCATACGTCGAAATGTGGGATGTGTTCGGCAATGTCTGTATAGCTTGCTCGGCGGCTGATGGAACGGAGCATATCGTAGCCGTCGGAGCGGATGTCGTTCACAAGGCGTTCGATTTCCTGACGCGGGATTAAATATCTGGTCAGTACGCGGGTAAAGATTTCGATTGATGTTTCAAATTCTTCCGGAATTACCTCATCGGCGCCTAAGGTGTAAAGGGCTTGAACTTCTTGGACGAAGCGTGTGCGGGCAATTATGTAAAGGTCCGGGTTGATGTTTTTGGCTTGTGCAATTATGGCGCGTGTTGATGTTGGGTCGGAAATCGCAATGACCAATATTTTTGCTTTTTTAACTGAGGCAAATTCGAGTATGGCTTCGTTGGAGGCATCGCCATAGTGAATCGGTTCGCCGTTTTCTTTTTCATTTTTGACGGTAATTGGGTTCATTTCCAATACAATGTATTCGAGTCCGGCGATTGAGGCAGCTTTGGTCAGATTTCGTCCGTTTAGTCCGAATCCGACAATTATCATGTGGTTTGACAATTTCTTGGGTTGTTCGCCTTCGGTTTGGGCGCGGTTATTATATTTTTCGAAAATTTTAAGTTTGCCAATTGCGGATGCGATTTTGGGAGCGAATTCAAAATATAGTGGTGTGAAAAGCATACTGATAACGGCAACTGCTATTACTTTGCTGTAGATATCGAAACTAATTATTCCGCTGTCTAAGCCTATTTTGGAAAGGACGAATGAGAATTCTCCGATTTGTGCCAACATTAGACCGACGAGCATGATGATTCGGACGGGATAGCCCAAAACTAAAACAGCAAGACTAAGGCTAAAGAATTTGACAATTAATACAATTAGAGTTGCTAATAGCACAAATTCCCAATTTTCGAATACGAGACTTACGTCGAAAAGCATTCCGATTGATATGAAAAAGATGGAACCGAAGACATCTCGCATTGGCTCTACAAAGCTGAGTGCTTCGTGGCTATAATCGGATTCGGAAATGATTAATCCGGCGAGAAAGGCACCAAGTGCGAGTGATATGCCAAGTACGGAGGACAACCACACAACTACGAGTGCGATTAAAATGATGATGAAAAAGAAGAGCTCTTTGATACGGGTTTTGGCTACGGCGAAGATAAGTTTTGGCATCACAAATTGAATTGAAATGTATAGAAAGGCAAGAATTCCAACTATTTTCGCAATTAGAAGCACTACCGATAAAACGATATTTTCTGACATCCCTGCCAAAAGTGGGGTAACTAAAAACATTGGCAGAATTATAATATCTTGGAAAATCAAAATGCCGAGAGAGATTTTCCCTTGCGGAGTATCGAGAGCACCGTTGGAAATCAGTAATTTCAGTATTATAGCGGTGGAACTCAATGCGACAAGGAATCCTAAGAAAATGGCTACGTTTACTTCAAAGCCGATTCCATAGCTTATTAGTGCAATCACAGCAATTGTTGAGAATACTTGAAGTGAACCGCCTAATAAGATGATTCGCTTTAGATTGAGCAATTTGCTAAGCGAGAAATCAATCCCAATCGAAAAAAGGATTAGGATAACGCCTATTTCAGCGAAAATATCAACTTCTTCTTCCATTCCGATTAGATGGAAACCGTTTGGACCAATTAATAAGCCCGTCAGCAAAAAACCAACTATAGGTGGAATTTTGATTCTATTGAAGATGTACACAACGGCTATCGAAAGCGTGAATACAATCAATAAGTCTAATATCAAACTTGTATCGTGCATGAATTCAATATAATATATTTCTTAATAATACAATGCAAAAATAATATAAAAGCAAAAAAAAACCCGCTCAATTGAGCGGGCTTTTAAATGCTTTAGTTCGCGATTATCTTGCGATTTGGAACTTCTGAATAGCTGATACATCTTTACCGTTTACGGAGATGATGTATGTACCGTTAACAAGTTTGTCAACCGGGCAGCTAAATTCGTTAGCGCCAACACCCAACATGATACCATTTGCTATTACAGCAACTCTGTTACCGATTACATCGTAGAGTTCGATAGTAGCATCTTGAGTAGTGTTAGTGATAACTTTGAAAGTAGCTTCATTGTTGATAACTTGAACAGGAGTTACGCTGAATTCAGCCGGACCTGCAATGATATCGTCAGTAATTGTAATTTCTGATTCAGCAACATCGATGCGTGTGCCGTCATAAGCAACTGCAGTCAATTGATACAAGTATGTTCTGCCAACTTCGAGAGTTACGGTGTTGTCAGTATATTTGTAAGTTTGACCTGTAGTAGTGTTGCCGGCAGCAACGAGTTCTTCAGCATTCATATAAGTACCTACGAGCATTGGATTCATGCTTGAACCTTCAGTAAGGTCAATTCTCGAAACTTCGAAACCTGAGATATTTTGTTCATATTCAGTATTCCAAGAAACGATTCCTTTACCTTTGCCTGATACAACATTGAAGTTTTCAACGATGAGGTCAAACAAGTTGTTTCCATCTGAGCAAGTAATCTTACGTGAACGCGGGTTGAATGATGCGTTGTCAGTTAAGTATCTTTCTAATCCGCCAGTACCGTTAAATTCGTAAACGCGGAAGTAGTATGTTTGGTTAAGAGTTAAACCACTAACTGTTATTGTATTTCCACTGCCATTGATAACTGCAAGAACCTTTGTATCAGTTCCGAGAGTACCGGCAAGTGAGAAATCAGTATTAGCAAGTGCTGAATAATCAGTCAAGTCAGTTGGTAATTCAGGTAAAGAACCGTCACGACCTACAACAAGTCTGGAAGCACCGTCACCGTTAGTCCATTTGAATTCAGTATTGTTAATACATGGAACGCCAACCCAAAGGATAATCTTAGCTTGTGTAGTCGGAGGAGCTACGTTAAGAACGAAGTCATTCGATTCACCGGTTAAGACACCAGCTTGAGCAGTTGAAGCAACTAAGTTTGCATTCAAAATACCGTTAGCATAAGTCCAAGTGATTGTCATTGGAGTGCCTGCTGTACTTGCAGCACCGTTAGCAATTGTTGTAGAACCGGCATCAACTGATACTGATCCAAGAGCCGGGTCACCGGCGATTGAAACGCCAAATCCTGCAAATGGGTTAGCAATCGGGTCGCCAGCACGGTCAAGCAACATTACTTCGATTTCAAGTGGAGTTGTTTCGTCTGATTGTGTAAATGCTACACCTGAAGTTTGGTCAGGAATACCATTCATTGGAGTTGAAGGTTCGTCAGTATAGAATGCCAATTGGTAAACTTGTCCAACAGCACCTGGTAATAAGTAATCTTCAGTACCAGAAGCACATTCGTTGAACTCGAATACATAAGCATAGTAAACTACGCCTGCAGTCAAACCATCAACATTCAACGGACCTGATACGTTACCTGTTGCAACAATCCAGTTACCGGTTGTAATTTCATTACCACCAGATAATGTAGTGCTTGCAACACCGCTATAATCATTAAAGTCTGCTGGTGACCAAACAGTAGCACCGTCTTCAACGATTGTTACTAATCTACCATTACCATCACCATTAGTCCAAGTAAAGTCGAAATCATTGTCATCGTTAGCTGTAAAGTAAACAGCGCTCGCTTGAACAGTAGGTTCGGGAACTTTACCAAATCCTTCAACTGCTATCGAACCAACCATGATGTCAGTATTACCCGGACATAATTCGTTAGAAGCAATTGTAATATCTTCATCAATAACTCCACAAACTGTGGCGTTGAAACGAATATCGATATCTCTTTCAAAGGAACACCTGAAGTGCCAAGATAAAGTGTCAAACCTAAGTTCTGAACACCAGTAACCCAATTACCACCGATAAATGCTTCGAAGTCGGCAGGAATTGTCATTGCAATGTCAGCGTCTAATTGATAATAAGTCAATCTCAATGTTTCAGGTGAAGTTGGTGTTCCAAGGTCGCCTGTACCGAAGTCACCGCTGAATCCACCTAACCATGCCATATTTGTAACAGTTGGGTCTAAAGTAACGATATTCGAAGGAGTACTCCAACCGGAAACACCACAAGCATTAACAGCTTGAACTCTGAAGTAGTAAGTTGACGCAGGGTCAAGAATACAATCAGTCATTCCTGTAAATGGTGAAGCACCAACGCCTGTAGTTGAGAATACGATATTAGTAAATCCGGCATCATCAGCAACTTGGATATCCCAAGAAAGTGCATTCGGGTCAGCAGGATAAGTTACATCGAATTTATGTGACAAGATGTTTTGTGCACCAATTGGGTTAGGAACAGTAGGAACTGTGAAGATACCCATATTTGCAGCAGTAGTATTAACTGTACCACAAACACCGTTATCAAGAGCAACTCTTACATCCCAGCCATTGATTGCCACATTTACATTAGCAACATCTAAAGTAGTTGTTCCACCTATTGTTGTGATTGTAGGAATGTTGAACGTGTTAGCTGTTAATGAAACGCCATCAACAACATCAGCCCAAGTAACACCATTCCAGAATTCCCAAGTTACAGTAGCGGTTGTTGGAGTGAAATCCACAACATATTGTAAATCACCGAATTCACAAACATCATCATCTAAAGGATTAGTAACTACAACAGGTAATTCATCAACATTGATTGTGAAGCCTTCAGTATCTGAGCAAGTACCGTTTGAAGCAGTTACTCTAACTTGATAGCCATCCCACAATAAACTAATACCATCTAAATTAAGTGTTTCGTCGCCTGCACCTGTGAATGATACTGTTGTACCATTAACAACGCCTGCACCAAGTGATAACCAACCACTTATACCGTCATCATATTCCCAAGTCACAGGTGTATTGTATGGGTTAGTAATAACAGCTGTGTAGCTATTATTTGAACCTTCGCAAACTGTAACAGGAGAAGTAAATGCAGTTACGATTGGAGCCAACAAGATGTCAAGTTGTGCTGAGTTTGAAGTTGTAATACATTCGTCGCCTTCGCTACCTTCGTTTGTATAAACGATTTGTACGTAGAAGTTATCCCAAGTATTATCAACCGGAGTAATAGTAAGATTTTGAGTCATTGCACCTGCAATTTCAGCAGTTCCACCCATGTAAACAAATGCAGCGCCGTCAACGAGGTTAACCCAAGTTGAGTTATCGTCACTTATTTGCCATTGAACACTAGTGAAAGGACTGCCAATTGCATCAACATCAATTGCTGTTCCTGCACAAACTGTAACAGGGTCAACAATAGGTTGTTGTGAAATAACAGGTTGTTCGATTACTTCAAGGTTAGTTTCTACTGTCGGAACAACAGCACAGTCACCATTTTCCATATAGCACGGAAATCATATCCGTTCATAGCCAAAGTAGCGCCGGTAATTGTCATTGTTTGAGTAGCTGAACCGGAAATAGTAGCACCAACTAATAAACCGTCTGCTAATGAATTCCATACACCATCAAAATATTCCCAACCAATAAAGGTTAAGTTATTTGGTGAAGTCCAAGGACCGCCATCATCAGCTTGGAATGTTACGTTAGCACCTTCGCATACACCAGGAGCTTCATTATCAACAACAGCAGGAGCAGTTGTGTAAGGTTGCAAACCGGTCAACATAGCATCGTAGATTTCAAGTTCGATTGCATTAGTATTAAATTCAAGACCTAAGTCGCAAATTGAATTACTAGTGTAAACCGCACGAATGAAGGTTCCGTTGTCTAAATAGTTTAATGTAATTGTATTTGAAGTACCACCAGTAGCAGTTGAACCGCCCGGTAATGTAGTAGTGAAAGTTGTCCAACCACTACCGCTATCATATTCCCATCTGTCAAATGAAGCATTTGGATAGCTATTTGGAGCAGAAACTAAAGTTACGGCGTTACCTTCGCAAGTCGGCATAACAGCAGGTGTTTCTGTCAAAGTTACATCTGTTACTTCGTCAACTTGGAATCTAATTGTTTGCATGTTGTCATATTTGTAAGCAACTTTACCGTCACCATCATAAGCTGATACTAAATAGTAGTCTGTGTTAGCAGTTCTTGTTCTATCAGTAAATGCATCTGTTGATGGAGTAGTAAATGTCTTAGTATCATTGTTTTCTGAATATTTTATAATCCAACCGGAACCTGTATAACGACCATAGTTCTTAAAGTGCAATCTGACGTTGTTGGCTGTCCAACTGTTAGCGCCATCATCACAAACTTCTGCAACATGACCGCCTAACAAATTATCACCGTTGTAATTATTTTGAACTACATAAGCGCCAAGTACACCATTATCTCTTACGATATTGTTGTAAATGTCAGCTGGGTCGTAATTACCGTCTGAATCTGTATAAGCCCAAACTCTGTTTGGTTGATTTAAAACGTTACCTGCGAATGTTGCATTAAAGTCTATCGTCATATAAACAGCAGGCATAGTTTTACGAGTTCTTGGATTCAAAGTGTTTGGTCCAAGATTGTAGTTAGCCATACCGTCAGCTCCTGATTCCATAGAGGCAAGAGGAGTTGAACCGTCACCATAGTTAAAGTTAGCAACGAAGAATTCGTAGTAAGTACCTTGTTCTAAGTTATTAACATTAGCGTTAAATATAGTACCTGCTCCGTATTCACCAATTTTAATTACTCTTACACCATTAGGAACTGCGTCTCCATGGAATAATGCAGCATCCCAATCGAAATTCGGGTCAACCATATTAACATTACCATCAGCAAAGTTCAAGTGACCAGGATTACAAGTCCAAGGACCATCTGGTGATGGAGGACAAGTATAAGGAACGTAAGTAGAAATCGGAGTTGGAGTAAACGACGACGGAGCAGCAATCATTGTACCTTCGCGAGCAAGAATGGCATAGAATTGTGCATCTGCGTCATTTCTTGTCCATTTGAAGGAAATGCTTCTGTCTGTAGTAGTGTACCACATGATGTTACGAGCTTGGTTTGGTTCATCTGACAATGCAAATGAAGTTGGACCTGAGAAAATTGCCCAATCAGTTTGACCTGTTTCAAGGTCAAAATTTGTAACTTGAATACCGTCAGAACCATTCCATGATGAATTTGATTTCTTAGTAGTCCATTGTGTTGCCACAGGATCCATATCCCAATAAGCACCGTATGAAGTAATATTATCAAAGTTAACATCATTCATTGAGTTATCGTAAACTCTTAATTGCATTGCAAAGTTAGGACTAGTTCCGGCATTGTTAGTGAAATCAACTGACCATAAGTTGTTGATGTCAAATCCGTTTTGTCCCATACCCTTAGCAGTTACAGGGTCAACTCCCATTGCTCTAACTTTTAAGATATTGTTTTGAGCTAAAGTAAAGCCACCGCTGTTCACTACGAATTCGGCTGGAGTGCCTGTTGTAGCGCCTAGACCAATGATAGGGAAGTTATTTATACCGCCGGTTACGACGTTTTCTTTAACTAAATAACCATCACCAATTGTAGCTACTTGGCAACTAACACCAACATTGATGAAGTAACCTTCAGTTATATGACCTTCGACTGTAAAGTCGTGGTCAGCTAATATTAACCAACCTTGGCAACCAATATTGTCAAGAATCAAGTCACCTTGAACTCTCATTGGTGAATCCATCACTAAGTCATATGAGAAAGGACCCGTTAATTCAAAATTACCGCTTAAACCGATTTCATTAGTAGCTGTTTCAGCTGATAAGAACCAAGTATCAGCACTAATCCAATCAATAGTAACTGATTCGTTTAAGAAGCCCGGAGTTCCACCTGTTGTGTAATCATCATGTACGAAAATGAAATCATATATATAATTTACAACGTTCGGGTCATCCACAGCCATTTGTAAGCCCGGGAATATAATGAATTGGTCTAATGGGTCACCAGTATTGTTAACCCAAACTCTAATACCACCGTCGCAAGCATCCATTGGGTCAAATCCAAATGTAGCATTGTTATTAGCGCCTGATAACCAAGGAGCCATATAAACTCTGTCACTTACAGTAGCACCATCGCCACCCGGGTTAAGAGCATAAGTAGGACCATTGATTGAACCCCACCAGTTACAAGTAGCTGAGATAGCTGAAGTGTAAGTAAGAAGTGGAGTAGGGTTTTGGAAACCAACTGAAGGCATTGTATTAGCACCATCAAGCGGGTCAACACCAATATAGTTTTCAGTAAACATGATGTCTGTTGTCCAATCATTTACAACTGCATCATCAGGTGTTCCTGTTGGGATACCGAAAGCAAATTGGTCAATAGTTGGATAATCGTAGAATACGTTATTTGCAATATAGATGTTTTCCAATTGTCCGCCGGCACCGAGTAAACCAACACCTGAAGCTATTACGCCTGCTTTTGCATCAGTAAACTCATTGAATGATACCATAATACCAGCAATATCAGTATTGTCAGCAAAAATATTTACTGCGCCACCGATTATTTCGTTATTATCAATCAATATGTCTGAATGAGGACCACCAAATAGACCGTTTGTCACATTTACTGCAATCGGGTCATTAGCCGGAGTTGACAAACTTGCATCAAACAAGTTGTTAGAAATAGTCCAGTCTGTAGCGTAGCCGTCAATAAAATTAATTGAAGCATCATCTTCATCACCAAGGAATGTATTTTGATTTACTGTTACTTGGTCAGCTGCACCTGTTACGTACATACCGTCATCGAAATTACCGGCATAAGGAGCAGTTTGATTTCTAGCATCAAAAGTGAAACCTTGAATTGAAATTTCTTGAAGTGTAGTTATCTGAGCATTAAAAGGTGAACCAACTACATTATGTGTAATAAATAAAGGACCATTAGCATCAGCACCTTTAATTGAAGGAACCCAAGCATCAGCAGCTGAGCCTTGCGGATTAATCAACCAAGTTGCAAAATAGGGAGTCATTCTATTTTTACCAATATATCTGACTTCATCATTACTTGCATAGAACAAGTCTGCCCAGTTACCACCATAAACATATACACCTTCATCTGAACCTGTCAAAACATCAGCATCAACAGAAAGCATGTTTGCATAGAAAGCTAATGGAATGTTTGCAGCATTTGTTCTGATGATTGGAGCAAATCTTGCACCTGCAATCATCGAAATGTTTGGTGTCATCAAAGTCAATCTGTAAGGTAAGTATTCAATTTCTGAATTAGCGTTACCGTCAACAACTGCGTTGCCTTGAGTAGTTCCTAAATCAAAGTAAGCATTACGTTGTGACATACCAAGACCCAAATCGCCTAAAGAAGCAGGACCTGCGTCATGACCCCAGTAGTTGTTTTTAGCTGAAACCATCGAGGCAACGTTCGGGTTGTAAATCAAACCTGCAGTAACGTTATCATAGATAGCGTTGTCACGGATAATAGCAGCCGAATAATCATCGCCTACACCAGCAACACCAAGTTCAATACCGTACCCGTTTAAGTAGATTTGGTTATATTCGATTGTCAAGCTTCCTGCTCCAATACCTGAAGAGAAAATACCTGCACTTGCGCCTGTATTGTTCAAAATCACGTTGTATTGGATAGTTACGTCACTTTCATCAAGTAAATAAATACCATAATGAGAAACATTAGCACCATCGATTACGTTGTTAATCAAGTTAGCTATTGGTGCAATACTGACGTTTTCTATCATAATAGCTGCATGTTCGATTTCAGTGAAATCAGAATTTTCAACTCTTACGTCAACGTTGTCAACAGCATAGAAACCGAAGCCATCATTACCAAAGTCTAAGCCGGTCATTGAACCATTATAGAAGCTCACAGTAGCTAAATTAACTGCATTACCTTCAACATAAATTCCTGCAAAGACATCTTCATCTTGACTAATAAATGTGCGGTTATCTTCTAAATGTAAGTGATATAATGAAATTTCAACTGTTTCACCTACATTAGCACCACTAGCAAAATAGAACATATATGGGTTTGCATAGCCGCCATTAGCATTTAATTGGTCGGGTCTGAAATAGGTACCACCATTAACATCACCATAAATACTTACTTCATAAGGAAGTGTTGGTTGTTGAATAGTGTTTGACTCAACAAATTCACCTTCAGTGATAAAGATATCTTCACCGGTTGGTGTATTTTCAAGAGCAATTACTAATGAAGCATAAACATCACCAAGTGAGTTTACAATTGGAGCAAATT
This sequence comes from Candidatus Kapaibacterium sp., assembly GCA_023957315.1. NCBI lineage: Bacteria > Pseudomonadati > Bacteroidota > Eximiradiia > Eximiradiales > Kapaibacteriaceae (SeqCode) > Kapaibacterium (SeqCode) > Kapaibacterium sp. (SeqCode). Next base: position 64,549 of record JAMLHE010000011.1, on the reverse strand, counting down.
GGTCGCCTGTAAATGAACCCGGTCCCATGTTAACATTGAAGTTTTGCCACCAATAAACAAATTGAATGTAATCAGCTTCGTAAAGTACACCACTCGGAGATGCAGCATTATTAACATCATAATTATATGAGTTAGCAATTACAGGGTCAAGTGATGTAGAATTATCATTCCAAGCCGGAGCAGTCATCAAAGCTATTGGACCATCATCAGTGTCCCAGTAGTTGTTTGTTGCATCAATTTGACCGGCGTAAGGAGGTGTACCATCAAGTCTGATAGATGATGAACCGATATTAACGAACCAGTTTTCATTGATAAAGATATTTGGCAATGTAATTTCAGAAGGCTCTACTTGGAAATTAATTGCTCTAGTAATATCTTCAAACAAATTTTGTTCGATTGAAATCCTTTGCAAGAGCTTACATCGCCACCACCAATTGGTGATTCAATGAAGATACCGTAATCTATACCTGAAGCGTTTGATAAGAAGGTATTACCTTGCAAAAATCCAAGCATATGAGTATCTTCGCTGCACCGATTTGAAGGTTATCAATATTATTTGCAACAGATTCTAATATGATACCTGCTTCAAAATTATTACCGAGAACTATCAAACCATCAACACCATCTTCAAAATAAATTGAAAATTCGGGATTAGTACCTGCAATATTCCATAAAATATTATTATGAAGGAATTCAATATCAGTTGATACGATACCTGCATTTACATGCAAAGCAAATCCGTCATCATTCTTCATGAATGTATTATTATAAATGAAGAAGTTATCAATTGAAACTGTTGATGAATTAACAACAATTGCACTTGATTGATTTATGTGAGCAACATCAAATATACAATTAGTAACTTGCAAATATGACATAATATTTGGAGCACCAAAGATGTCAATATAAATTGCATTATTATCTGATGATAGCGAGATATCAGAAGGGTGCAATGTAAAATTATCGAAAGCAACAGGGTTAATAGCTGTACCGGTTTCGAAAATTTCAAACAAATTAACCATGTCATTTGCAGCTTCTACTGTCCACATAGTTGGGTCAGGGTCTGTATTACCATTTGAAGCTTGAGCGGGAGCACCACCAATCAACATTGGATAACCAATTCCCAAGGCATTGTTTTCTGTTAATGTACCTGTGTTATACATGTAAACTGCATATCTTTCAGGAGCACCACCGGAACCGATACCTGTATTAGGATCTGTAATCGCATCTTCCAAAGTCCAGAAGAATAATGCATCCGGATGAGTCAATGGGTCACCAACATTAACTGCTGTATAAACAGGAACCCAAACTGAAGTTGGGTCAACTTGGAAACCACATACATCTAAGTCTGTATCAGTATCATCAGTGAAGATTGGCAAGAAGGATACATTAGCTGCGCCTGCACCGGTAATCATAGCACTAATTTCAGTGTTAGGATCAGTACCTGGGATATCCCAATAATTCCAACCTGCATTTACTGCAAAAGCTGCTGAATTATTAACCCAATCAATATAATCAGCTTCTTGGAAATTATTATATCCAATTGTAACTTGGTTATTATCCATGAGGGTTAAATCTATAGCAAGATCACCATTCATGAAGAAGTTACCATTAGCAGGTGCGCCTATTTCTAATCCACCTGAAGGAACAGTTGGGTAGATAACTCTGACGTTAGTAGCAGTTGCACCAAAAGCTGAATTGAAAGTATTGTTGATGATTTCACCACCGTTGATATCAGCAACATCAGCATTCCAATCAGTAACATCAATTATGACGTTAGCAGTTGTTGTTGGATTGAAATCATTACAACTAATAGTAAAAGTATTTTGGTCAATAATTAAACCTGTACCAAAATTACCATTCATTTCGTTTTCAGCAAAAGCGAAACCAGCAGTTGCAGCGCCAGTAGCAATTACACCTGTTACAGGAGTAGTTGTGTTTACAGTGCTGAATACACTTCCAGTTACACTTGTATTCGAAGACTCTGTTTCAATAGCTACTTGTGCATTAGTTGCAAGTAAACTGAAATTCAAATTTTCGAAAGAAACAGTTAAATTACTTAATGGGTCAATTGTAAACATAGTTGTACCGGCAACATCACCTTGCGCAGTTGCAAGATTTCCGCCATTAACTTCACCTGTAATCAACATGTTTTGCATATTTGACGGGTCATTTGACACAAGTGCAACTTCGTTTGGATAAAGTCCAGCCATAGCATAAACTTTAACGTCTGTACTTGCAGCAGCAGCTGACAAATAAGCTTCGCCGTCAACAATTGCAGTAGCAAAAGTATTGCGAATGAAACGATTATTACCATCGCTTACCACTTCTTCTACTAAAACTGCCAATGCAGCAACAGCACCCGGAGTTGTAGTCGGAGTACCTTCGTCAAAAATGTTGCCATTATTGAACATGATGTCATATAAAGTTCCACCGCTGAATAAATCATCAGTTTGAACTTCAATAGTAGAAACAGTATTATTAAATTCGTTGTTGAATACATTAATGTCAGTCATAGCTGAAGCATTTTGGTCTAACAATAAACCTGCTTCATTATTATTCAACACATTATTCTCAATTCTCAAGGCATCATTCGGCTTGATATTGTTAACAAAGATAGCGAAACCGTTGTTTCCAACACCTGCAGCTGCAATAATGTTACCATTAATAACGACGTTATCGCCATTAACCGGAGCACCACCATCAAGTCTGCGACCAAAAAATACACCATAAACAGCAGTTGTCGTAATAGAGTTATCTTCGATTGTGTTTTCATCCAAAGAAACACCTACGCTAACAAAAGCAATACCGGCGCCACCGGTATTTGGATAGCCACTACCGTGAGCGGTAGCAACAGTATTTGTAATAATGTTATCAGTAACACTAATACTATTACCTTCGCGAACATAAATACCCCAGTTACAATTATCAATTGTATTATCTGAGAAATTGTGTCCGGAAGAAGCGATAAGCGATTCAATACCCACACCGCGTTGGGCGCTACCGAAGTCAACGTTAGTTGCACCACCGTAGTTGTAGTTTTGAATCACCATGTTTTGAATAGTCACGTTATCAGAGCTAACTCTGAAAGCAACTTTTGGGTTTCCAGCCGTAGTACCATCAAGTACCGGGAAACCAGAACCATCATTAACACCAATAATTGATAATTGGTTTTTGCCACCGGGTATATTCACATTTTCAGTGTAACTGGTACCAGAACCATTTACATAGATAATGTCATTACCTGAAGCGGCATTGACGGCGTCTTGAATAGAATAGATAGGTCCATCGACGTTATCTACTATCCAATTTGCTGACCATGCAGATGTGCTAAACAAAATGAAGCACACCAAAAGGGTCAGAAGTGTTGATAATTTTTTCATAAAAAATCTCCCACAAATATTAACAAAATATCCTTAATTGTTTTAGATATGTCCTGCGTGTAAAAATTGAAGCAAGTAAAATCTGTCTTCATAAGCTTTCCCATAAATGAATCTTTAAAAATAATGAATTTTACTACAAAATCAAAGAAAAATTTTCAAATACACCAATCTTCATCCATGTTTTAGATAATTTTCTTTATCTCCCATATTCAGATGAGCAAATATCTCAGCTCAATATGAGAGATTTATTATTTCAGAGCTATCCGACTTCAAGAAGCCGGACAGCTCCGAATAATAGAATTAGTTAATTCTGTACCAAGCTGAACCGTTGTGTACAAAAGTAGCAACTTCACCGGCTAGGATAGTACCTAAAGTACCGGGTAAAGTAATAGTAAAAGTACCTGAGTTAATGATATAAAGCAATGTAGCAGGCATATCGGCTGCAACATTAGAGCCGGGTAAAGCTGTGATTGCCATAGCTGCACCTGCATTAATATCAAGAACTGAATGAGCTTCTTCTGAATAGTCAGTAGTAGTTTCATCATAAGCGTTGTAAGACAAAGCAGTATGACCTTCGAGAACCATCAAACCACCACCATTTCCGCCTGCAGAACTACCAAAGTTACCTACAATAAGCGCAGGTCCTTGTCCTTCTGGAGGAGCGGAAGTAATACCCGCATTAGCGGAGATGATTAACTGACCATTACTAATACTCATGTTACCTGTTGGAATTTCAATTGCAGTAGTCGAAGCGTTGTTCGATTGAACTTGCAATGCGGTACCATTAGGGTGAGTATTTTCGATTGTAACAGTAGGAGCAGTTGCATCCGATGAAGTAGCTGTAATTGCAGGTCCCGATAATGGATTGAAAGCAATTAAAGTTGTGAAAGTACCGAAGTGACCACCTTGAACGTAATCTTTAGTAACGAACAAGTTATCGCTAACTTCGGCTGCTATTTCAGCACCTGTTTTAGCTGATTCAGCAAATTCATTAACCATTACATTTTCAAAAGTAGCAAGACCTCCTACAGTCAAATCGTTACCAACAGACAAATCGTTATCAATGATAACATTTTGACCAAAATCAGCGTCAAAAGTAACAAATAATTCATTCGATACATATAGGTCATTGTTAAATGTACCGTCGCCATCAACGTTAAGAGTTCCAAGATCGTCAATAATCATGCTAGCGCCACCTTCTAAAAGGATACCGTCGCCGGAATTAATGTATAACCTAGCACCAGCATCAAGCTGGATACCGTCGCCGCCATTAATCCAAAATTCGGCATCACCATTAGCATCACCCAAAATTAATACTTCACCGTCAATCAAAACGTCAGGATTGCTGTCGCCTTGAGTACCTTCTATAATTAAAGCTACATCAGTTGGTGAAAATATATTGAGTTTAGCTGCCGGCATATCAGTGCCAAGACCTAAATAAGAACTTGCATCATCCCAAAAGAGTTCGCCATTATTTTCAGTAATGCTACCGTCAGCAGCTCCGAAAAGAACAGAACCTTCAGTATATGCACCATTCAAAGTAGCACCATAAACAGTACCATCTACTGTCAAATCACCTGCAACATAAGTGTTACCATCATTGTCTGCAATAAACATAGGAGTACCTGCATTTAATACAGCTAACATTGTAACTGAAGGATTAGAAATAGCGCCTGCTTGGTTAACACCATCAGTAACGCCAACTACCCAATCGCCTTCATGAAGACCGATTCCGGCTCTCATATCACCGGCGTCGTTATTTACTTGTAATCCGTAGCCTGCAGGAGCTGAAGCGCCATCAGTACCTAAACCGATTTCCATTACAGTTCCTGATGCTTTGTTAAAATTAACCCAAGGAATATCGTTAACATCTTCTGCTACACGATAGTTTCCACTTGTTAACAAGAATTCATGACCGGTAATAGTACCGTCAACATTCAAATTACCATCAATTTGAACATCATTTTCAAATACAGCACTACCTGTATTATTAAAATCGCCATCAACGTTAACGTCACCAATAAAGTAACCTGCATAATCATTAGCAGCAACACCTAAATTGATACCCGTAACACCGGAGTTAATTCCTAAGCCTAATGCAGTTCCAATTTCAGCAGCACCGGATAAAGTAGTAGTAACCATACCAACAAGACCATGAGAATTATAAGGACTCAATGAATTATAAGCATGACCAACCGTACCGACATTCGCAACCAAGTTAGCAGAGCGTGAACCACCGTATGTACCGATAGCTAAGATACCGGCTCCGGCTACAGCTATACCAACATTTGCAGAAAGCATATCAGTCATATTTGGAGCACCACCTGAATAAGTTGCTACACCGGTAACAGCTTGAGCTACAGTTGGGAAAGTAGGGCTCGAAGGCGTATCACCCGTGGCATTAACCATAAGAGCAAATGCACCCGCGTTACCTGTATTATCAAAATTGAAGAATCCGCGTTCAGCATCAACATAACCGGTAACAACGACATCACCTTCTACATAAAGTTCAGGTTGAGCGTCATTTTTTTGACCTAACAATTGAGTTGAACCGTAAACAGTTAACTCTGCATTAACATCAGTATCATCTGTACCTAAGATTACCATTTCTCCATCAAACATGAAGTCGGGCACAGTAGGGTCAGCATTACCAACGGCAATCAAAGAAGGATTAGTCGTTGAGTTGCTTCCATCAATGGCAATTGCAGGTTCGTCAGTAGAAGGAATAAATTGGTGGTATGAAGTCCAAACAAATGGGAAATCTTCATTTACACCAAGTTCATTACCAACTGTACCATCACCAAGAAGAGTAGCATCTGATTCAACAACTTGCATACCCCAGTTATCAGAACCATCAATTAAAACAGTGTTACCATCGCGGGTTACATTCGTCAAACCCACACCGGCAAAATTTAAAACTCTGTTGGAATTAGTAACTGACCAAGAACCGACGTCAGTACCTTCAGCATAACCATCGCCTAAAGCTGAGACTTCTGCGAATTCAGCATTGTCATGAATTTTGGCATTTGTAATAGTGTTGTCAGCTACGCCAATAGATTGTGTAGTTGTACCATCATAATAGCCATCGGGTAAAATTTCAATCGCATCGCCTTCGGTAATATGTGGCAATGGGAAAATTGCAGCAATAGCGTCATCAACATATTCTTTTGTAGTCAATGTTGAAGGACCATTTGTGTTAATGTCAGCAATTGAAGCTGCTGATTGGATTAAACCGGTACCAGTAAGGTCAACCGGGAATCCAACAACTACTTCGATTTCATTACCTGCATCATAAGCACTTTGTAAATTAACCATTCCTTGAATTTCAGCATTTCTTAATGCTGTATTCAGAAGAGAACGTAATTCGATAAATCTGTAACCATCACCGGCGTCACTTTCGAAGCGTAGATGTTAAGATTGTTTGAAGCAATCAAAGCATCGTACATAGCGCTATTAAAAGGAATAACCGAGCCCCATCACCAACAGGTACTGTAAATAAACCAAATTCATCTGTAGTAATACCGGCGTGGGTTTCTTTATAAACCTCGGTAGCACCATCGAAAATGGTTATTCTTACGTCAACGTTCGAGTTTAGGACTAAGCCACCACCCGTCGTTCTCGCAAAATTGGTGTAAAATATCTCCGGCAAAGCTTGTGTCAAGCTTGTAGCCATGAAGAAAATTACACCAAAAATAAGAATATGAAATTTTTTCATAAGGTTTGCACCTCTATTATATTAAACAATTTTTTTCAATTTAAGCTAACTTATCTCAAATACTATACCATAAAAATACTTTTCTAAAAGCTAAATTCCTAAAAAATCATAGCATAGCCTGAAATTAATCAGACTATGCTATTATTGTTAACTATTAGTTAGCCATTGGAATCCAATTTGAACCATTGTAAATCAAGGCAACCATTTGGCTTTGTACAATTGTTCTTGGGTTGATTGGAGTACCAACACTGATAGAACCAATTGAAGTATTGTTAATTATGTAAATAATTTGTCCGGTAGTACCAGCAGGTAAAGCACCTACGAGGTTAGCTTCGAGAGCGTTAGCAGTTTCGTATTGAATAACAGTTGTACCGTTATTGATTTCGGCAACAAGTGCTGCTAAGTTAGCGGCAGTTGCATAACCGTGAATCATTCTGCTGTTTGCTGTCAAGTCACCGCTTAAAGTAGCAGCAGCAAGAGTTGAAGCACCACTTACATTCATAGTTCCGTCAACGTCAAGAGTTTGAGCAGGTGTGTTAGTACCGATACCCAATCTGTTGTTAGCGTCATCATAGAATAAGTTAGCATTATCTTCATCGATTTCGCCGATTGGACCGCCGAATGTTACCGAACCCGGAGTCAAACCTGGGTTGATAGCACCGAAGATCATACCGTCAGCTTCGATATTTCCACGTACATAAAGGTCTTCAAATGCTGATGGATTGTCAAATCCGGCAGGATTACCAAGAATTACATCATCACCAATTACATTGATTCCACCATTAGTTACATTCAAATCAGCATTGTTAATACTTACAGTATTATTAAATGAAGAAGTACCGGTTACTGTTAGGTTTTGGTCAATTGTAAGGTCTTGGTTGATTGTAACGCTTTGTTTGAACAATGCATTTTGGTCAACAGTCAAAATTCCGTTAATTAACGCATTACCTTGAACTGTAGCATTACCTGAAACTGTAGCATTATTTGTAACCAGCAAGTTATTACCAACAACAGTATTATTAACTGATACTAAGTTGTTTTGTGCAGTAACATTGTTTGTTGCATTAACATTTGTAGCGTTTACATTGTTTGTTGCATTAACATTGTTAGATGCGTTCAAATCAGTACCGTTTACATCATTAGCAGCGTTTACATCATTGCCAGCATTTACATCGTTAGTAGTGTTAACGTTTGTAGCGTTTACATCACCTGCAACATTTGCATCTCCTGCAATAACATCAAGGTCACCACCAAGAATGATAACATCGTTTCCGAAGATACCATCATTGATAACGGCTAAATCATTACCGACAGTTACGTCTAAACCAACGTTTAAGCTACCATTTTGAATATCAACATCACCTGAAGTAACAACTATGTCATTACCAACAGTTAAGTCATTATCAACTTGGGCATCGTTAGTAACGTGCAAGTTCATAGTAGTCAACAAACCAGAAATTGTAAGGTCAGGAAGTTCGTCAGTCCATTCAGGTGATAAACCGGGACCACGGCTAACGAATAAATCGCCAGCATCGCCTTCGAAGTTACTTGTCATTAATGTAGGATCCCAAGCAAGAACTTCAGTACCTGCCGCGAATGCAACATTAGCACCATTAAATTCTGCTTCGCTTGCAAAAGTAGAAGCACCGATTACATCCAAAGTACCATTTAAAGTAGTGTTAGTCATAACATCTAAATCACCAAATACTTCTGCGTCACCAACAACAATACCATCACCAACAACCAAAAGGTCATTACCGATAACACCGTCATTTCCAACAGCGAGGTCATTACCGACAATCGCATCTTCAGCAACTACAAGTTCTTGAACGAAAGTAGAGAAGCCAGGACCATTCATATTTAAGAATGCATTTCCTGCAACTGTAAGGTCGCCTGTAATATCAGTATCATTACCAACTGATAAATTGTTTAATACATCAAGGTCAATAACTTCGAGGTAAGGAATTGAAGTTGTCCATTCTGGTGATAAACCTGCACCGCGACTAACTAAAAGTTCGCCACCATTACCTGCATTGCCACCTTCTACTTGTAATTCTGTAGTGTTTGACAATTGAGCGTAAGCACCATTTACAGTCAAATTACCGCTTAAAGTAGCATTAACGGCATCGATGTCACCACTGAAAGAACCGTTAACAGCACTTACGTCACCGCTAAAAGTACCATTTACAGCACTAACATCACCACCGAACATACCATTTCCATCTACATTAGCATCGCCGGTTACGTTCAAATCATTATTAATTTGAGTCAAACCATCAACAGTTAATGTACTTGCTAAAGTTGTAGCACCATCAACACCTAATGTTCCGGTTACTAATGTATTAGCTAAAGTTGAAAGACCGGTTACGTCTAATGTATTATTGATAATTGTAGGACCATTCAATGTAGCAACACCATCAACACCTAATGTTCCGGTGATTTCAGTATTCCATAAAGTTGAAAGACCAACTACATCTAAATCGCCATTTACAGTTGTATTCACAGCTGAAAGGTCAGCTAAAGTAGTCATGCCTGTTACATCTAAAGTATTGTTAACAGTAGTAGCACCGTTTAACATAGTAGTACCCGAAACAGCAAGTGTGTTCAAAGTAGTGTTACCATCAACGTTAGCATCCATATTAACTTGCAAATTGTCAAATACGCCTAAAGCAGCGTTAAGAACGTTTGCATTAACTTCGTTAGCCCAAATGTCATCTACATATAAGTCACCTTGAATTTCAACATCTGTGTTGATAACTAAAGGAGCACCTGGGAACATAGGAGGATACAAAGTAGTATTCAAGCCTAATGGGTCGCCGATAACAAGAGCGTCAAGAGCTACTAATTGGCTTGCACCGATAGTAGAGTTAGCCCAAATGTCACCGTAAGTTTTGATTGCAGTACCCCAAGGAGCGCCACCTTGATAAGCTGTATTTACAACTATTAAAGAAGCGTCATCATTGTTAGCAGGGTCTGCGAAGTATGGGTTACCGGCATTTTCATCATTTGCCGCTCCACCTTCTACATATAAAGCACGACCATTATTTTCATTAATGACAGCAGCAACTGAATTATTATTTGCAAAGCCGTCAGTTTGTGGGTTAGTACCAACAAACCATGCAGCAGGACCATCATTAAGATTTTCTGCCCATACAGTTGGGAAATTAGTACCCATTGAAGCAGCTTCGATAGCTGAACCGGTACCAATGTTTTCTAAAACTGCGGTTGATGTAGAACTTTCGTTAAAACCAACAAAAGCAGAACCTTCGTTAGCAATACCGACAACAACGTCACCCCTATCTTGGTTAAATGCTAATACAGTTTCTGTATATTCACTATTATTAGTGAATACGCCTGCTGAAGCGTCTTCAGCTTCAACATAAGCGCCTGTAGCTTCGCCATCAACTAAAGCAAATATACCATAATCTGCAAATGTTCCACCTTCGTTATATGCAACAACAGCTGCACTAAATCCGGCTGGGAACATAGCTGTGTAATCTTGGTAAATAGGAGAATTTGCAACACCATAAACACCAATGTTTGAAACAGCGGCATCATGAGCACTACCAATTACACCAAAGTTACTTTGAACGTTCATACCTTCAGCTTCGCCCCAAACACCGGTAGCAATACCGTTATCTGTTTCAGCAAAACTCCAAGTACCAGTATAGAACATATTATTGGCACCACCAGTCACAGTCAAGAAAGATTGAAGACCTTCTACATCGTATAAATTGCTACCATCATCATTAACAACTGTATTTATTTGGAAACCTGCTGAAGCAGCATCCAAAGTATTAATTGTTGCATTAACAGTAGCAGCACCAGTAGGAAGACCGTACTCAGTTTCTACATTAATCATCATAGCGGGTTGATGGAATCCTGCACCATTTAAATGTAATGCGTGTCCGCCACCGGTTAAATCTTGTGTCATATTGATAATCAAACCATCGCCTGTACCTGTTGTATTGAGTTCCATTACATCGCTATTACCATTGTTAGTAAGAGAGAATAATGTTTGAACATGTTCAGTAATTGTTTTTTCGAAAGGAATAGTCATATCGTCCGGAGCCCATTGTGGAGTTAATGTACCACCGGCGTCAATCCATTTAATTACATAGTCTTGAGTTGGTGCAGCACCTTCTGAAAGTCTCCATTCACTTGTTGCAGCATCCCACCAAATAATTTGTCCGATTTGAGTACCGTCAGCAAGTTTGTCTAAAGAAACAGCACCATCAGCTAACATTACATCTGTAATGCCACCTGGAGCAACACCTAAAGTGTAAGGTGAAACTTCTGTACCCATACCTGAACGTTCTAAACCACCCATTGGAGTTGCGTCAACAACTTCGTTACCTACAATCGCATCATCGCTTGACCATACGGGTTCTCTTGTTTCGCCATTGTCAACCCATCTGATTACATAATCATCCATTGGAGCAGGACCTGAAGAAAGCATCCAATGACTCATTACTGAGTTCCAATAAATAACTTGACCACCTGTAGTTGCGTCAACTAATTTGTCTAAAGAAACAGCTTGGTCAGCAATCATAGAATTAACAACGCCTTCTTCTTCAATACCTAAAGTATAAGGTGAAGCTTCAGTACCCATACCGGCTCTTACTAAACCTCTGTTTGGAGTGGCGTCTAAAACTTCATTACCGATAACACCGTCAGCTTCCCAAGTAGGAACATCAGTTTCAATCCAAGCTTCGCCATTCCAACCAAGAATAGTACCAACCGGTCCGTAAGCATTTTGAAGTTTACCATAAGTTACGGCTTGGTCAGCAATTTTCGAAGTAGTTACACCTGATTCGGCGATACCAACTTCGACATCAAAGAAACCGTTACCATATTCATTTCCCATTTCATTAACATAAACACCGTCACCGGCATATACTTCAACAATTTTACCAAGTTCCCATTCGGGGACTGAAGTTTCAACCCATGAAGTACCATCCCATCCGAGAATAGTTCCAACAGGACCTAAAGCATTTTGGAATTTGTTGTAAGTAACAGCAAGGTCAGCAATTTTGTCAGTAGTAACTGCACCATCAGCAATTTTAAAAGTATTAATCGCTCCCGGAGCAATTAATGGATCCGGATAGAAACCTGTAAGGTCGCCACTTGCAGGACCTGAAGGTCTTGTAGTAACGTTAGGAGCCAATTTGCTTTGAGTGATTGAACCATCTTCGATACCTTCTAAGATAGCACCTGGTCTGAGTCTTGGATTAGGAAGCTCACCGGTAAGGTCGCCGCCCATAATCTTGACTTCACTTGACAATTTGTTCAAGTTAACTAAACCGTCAGGAATGTCTTCAGCAAATTTTGCTAAAGAAGCAACTTCCGAAACGAAAGCAGCAGGCACCATAGTGAGAGGTGATCTCGGGTATGGAGCGCTTGTACCAACAGTAACTTGTACCCACAATTCGCGGTCAAAGCTAAAGTTAGCGGGGAAAGGAGTAGTCGAACCCAAGTAAACATTGAAATAACCTTTATTCATTGTTACGTTTTGGATTTCACTCCATAGTTGCGAGCCTCCGAACTCTCTATCATAGAGTTCGAATGTCATTTGAGCAGATCCTTCGTAAGGATTGCTTTGTTGGTCTAAAATATTACCTTGATAGTTGATAAGTCTCGATTGAGACATTACCGAGCCAACTGAGGCTATAATCAAAGATAATAGTACAAAACTGAGAAGAATAAGTTTCTTCATTATTTGATACTCCTAAATGTTGTTACACAAAATATAATATGTTTAATTTTCTTTTTCATGAAATTATCTTACGATAACCATAATGTTTCTGTTACTGAAACTCTTGAATGTATCAGCCCCTGCCATATTGGATGAACGAACTTGAACTTCGTACAAATATGAACCTGAGCTTAGTTCGACGCCATTGTCAGCCTTTGTATCCCAATCCATTGTTTGTTTGCCGCCTGATTGGTATCCGTCATAGAGTACTTTAACGCGATTACCGGTCATATCGTAAACAGTTAATGTTACGTATGCAGCCGATGGCAGATAGTACTCGATTGTAGTATTCCTGTTTACCGGGTTAGGGTAGTTGAACAGGTCGTTTTGAGCTAATGGATCATTGTCTTCCACACTAGTACCTGATAGTGGTTCGGGAATCCAAAAGCCTTGATTCAAATCCCAGTTTTGAGAGCCGGGACTCTGGTCGATCAATGTACCTATGGCAAATTGACCTGTAACGCCGTTTAAGCTGTATTCGGTATTATTTTGGGCAGCAACCATGCCACCACTCCCGATTACAGATCTCTCCAGCTTTAAGCCTTGAGCGGATGCGCTTGTTGCGAACAACACTGCGAACAACCCTAAGACTGCGAAATACGCAAGAAATCTTTTCATACAGTCATTACTCCTATAAAAAATATGTTAAAACTTAGTTCCATTCTATTGTTAAAATTCTCGAAAAAATTCAATTAACTTATTTGCAAATACCATGCCAATATGCTTCATGCACAAAACAGAAAAAACTTTTGCTTTTTCTCCCTAAAATAGCAATCGAATTTACAATATTTCAGTCTAATAATCAAAAAAGTTTTTAAACATTCCTAAAATTGTTAAAAAAAAAGTACACGTATATATATGGTATAAATTTTTTATACGGACTTTGCCTCATCAGTTGTGATTAAAATACCCGAAAAGGCGTTATAAACGCCTATTTTCTCAGATGTCATTATAATTCTACTTTTTAAAATACACACTTCCCTTTTACTGCACTTTAAAAGTAAGTCAAAAAGTACAATGAACCAAATTTTTTTTCGATTTTTTTTCGATTTTTGTGATTTTTTATCAAACATTCTATCAAATCTTTAGTAATTTAGCACTTTCATCATAACGAACTGACACAAAAGTAAATGAAACTATCTTCATTATTAAAAATTGCATCGCAAGTGACTGAAGTTGCGATTAAGTCACCCAAGCCCACTGATGGCATCGTTTCGGAATTTTTACGTAAACGTAAAAACTTCGGGAGTAAAGAACGCAGATTCTTATCAGAAAACATATTCTCAACTCTGCGGAATTTCATTTTGCTGAAGCATTTCGCTGACAAGTTCTCGAGCGACAACAACATTGCCGGCAACGAGTTCTTCCTTATGTCGGCGTGTAATTGCTTCTTGTCCGCAGACAAAAAGTTTGTGGAATTTGGTTCATTCGAGATTTTTAATCGTTTAAACAGCACTTCTGAATCGGATTTTAAAAACTTATTAATAAATGACATTTCAATTGAAACAAAAGAAACGATTTCGACGATAAATGATTGGTTAAGTGCTACTGAATCTTTTGTTAAAGAACTCGATAATCACATCAAATCACATCCCAATGATTTAAAGAACCTTGAATTACGCTACTCTTTCCCTCATAACTTGTTAGTTGAGATAGACAAAACTTCTGTTGAGACAATCAAATATGCTACAAAATCAATTTATCCTGCATCGGTAAACCTCCGCGTTAGTACAACTATCTCCTCGAAAAATGAGATTGAGCAGATGTTGGATAGCATGAACATATCATATGAATCCGGTAAATTGTCACCAAGTTCGATAATTTTGAACGAAAGAGCCAAAATTGATAACACGCTCGAATATAAAAGCGGCAAATTTGAAATTCAAGACGAGGGTAGTCAATTGATTGGATTTGCTTGCAATCCGAATTCAACAGACAAAATACTCGATGCGTGTGCAGGCGCCGGCGGTAAGTCGCTTCATTTATCGGACTTGACTATGGGTAATTCTGATATTGTGGCAGCAGACGTCGAATTCAATCGCTTACGTGAACTGAAAATTCGTGCTTCTCGTGGTGGGCTTAACAACATTTCGGCTATTCATATCAAATCACCTGATTTAGCTTCGCTCAAGAACACTTTTAGCGGTACTCAATTTGATTTGGTGCTTGTTGACGCACCGTGCTCCGGGATGGGTACAATCAGACGAGACCCTATGAAAAAGCTGAGACTTACAGATAGATTGTTAGCGAGATTGGCTGAAAAGCAAAAGAGAATTTTGAGCGATTACTCAAATTTTGTCAAACCGGGTGGGATTTTGGTCTATGCCACTTGCTCTGTTATGCCGCAGGAAAATCAAGAAGTTGTAGATTACTTTTTGCAAAATAATGAGAACTTCGCACCGGACGCACTCAAACCACATTTCTCATCTCATGGAATCGAACTGCCGGATTTGGGCGAACAAGATTTCAGCTATACAACTAAGACATACGTCCATAATTGTGATGGCTTTTATATGGCGAGAATGCGAAAGGTATATTAGTCCTTTTTTTAGTATTTTTGTAGAATCATGTTAGTTAAAAATATAATTTTTGATTTCGGCGGCGTTTTTTATGATGTTGATTATCGCAGAACTATAGAGGCTCTGGCGATGATTTCACCCGAAGGTGAAAGACTTAGAGCAATGCAGCTCAATGACATACTCGATATGCCTGAGATTTATGAAAAGGGTTTGATAGATTCAGCATCTTTCATCTCCGATATCCGCCAGCAATATAGTATTCAATCACCTGAAAATGTCATTATCGAAGCTTGGAATGCCATGCTTCTTGGCTTAAAAGCTGATGCAATCTCAATAGCTGAACAATTTGCTGCACAATTCAACATTATCATTTTGAGCAATACAAATGAAATTCATTTCCAAAAATTTAAAGATGAGTGCATAGATTTCTTTTCGAAATTTCAAGAAGTTTTCTTTTCTCATGAAATTGGATTGAGAAAACCCGATATGGAAGTTTTTGATTTTGTTTGCAAAAAAATGAAATTTAGTCCCGATGAAACAATTTTCATAGATGACAATATTAAGAATTCATCAGGGGCTATAAAGATGGGAATCAAATTTATACACTTTGGTAGTAGCATGGATTTGTCAGGATTATTACACAGTATAAGAAATATTACACACATTAATTTAAAATAAAATACATCGTTTGCAAATGGCTTCAATCAGGGAAACAAATTTTGTCGTGACAGATGTCGAAACAACAGGTTCCGACCCTAAGATGCACCGAATCACGGAAATCGGCTGTGTGACAGCACGTAGTGGTTTGATTACAGAAAAATACACTACTCTTGCTAATCCGCACCAAGCAATACCGGAGTTTATCCAGAAAATGACCGGCATTACCGATGCGATGGTTCGCCGAGCACCTGAATTCGTTGACGCTATTCCGGGGATTAAAGCGATGTTCCGCAAACCGGATACAATATTTGTAGCTCATAATTCCGAATTTGATTATAGATTTGTTAAGGCTTCATTCGAGCGTTCAGGTTTTGTTTTCGAATGTGAAAAGTTGTGCTCTTTGAAACTTGCACGAAAACTACTTCCAACTGATATTAAGAAGAATGTCGGTTCGCTTGCAAATTTTTTCGGTATCCCGATAATTTCACGCCATAGAGCATTAGATGATGCTGAAGCTACTGCATATATACTTCTCGAGCTCTTGAATATTGCCGAGAATGAACATGATATTTTAACAACTGAAGAGTTATTAGATTTTCAGAACCGCACACAAAGAACATTCAAGCCTAAGGAGGAAGTATTAACAAAGCTTTCAATCTCCGCTGACAACTTCCCATACGGGCAAGGATTATTGATATTCAAAAACTTAAGCGATGATATTCTTTTCGTGAGCAAAAGCAGCAATCTACGAGCTACCGTAGTGCGTATGATAGTTAAAGCAGAAAATCAATCAAAAAAGATTGCGGATATGATTTCAGCTACAGACAAAGTCGAATATATCGAATGTGCTTCCGACCTGCATCTCGAGCTTGATTATTTCAGAATTTTGAACGAAAGTTCACCTCCTTTCAATATAACACCGCCTTTGAACGGAGCCAATAATAATGCTGTAGTAGATGAACCTAAACTCGATGCTTTAAAAAGCATTCAAAATCTTGAGAATTTGCTTGGCAAAGATTTCATCAAAAAGATAGCTGAAAGTATTGCACCCAAGAAAGAAGTCTGTAAAGACATTGCAGTTGTCATTAATGACAATGAACACAATTATCTATGTGATGTTTTCTTAATATGTGACGGAAATTTGCATTTCCACAAAACTATCGGTAAGAAGTCTGAACTGACAGAAATACATCACCAATTAGACTTGATGCAAAAAACCCAAAATGGTGGTACTGACAAAGTTGAGTGGGATATAATCAGCATGTGGTTGGACAAGCGAAGAAACCAATCAACTGTAATAGAATTAAAAGGCAAAGACATCCAGTCTATTGCTCATAGTTTGGAAAAAGCAATCCGCTCTTGAACATTTCGAAAAAAGATGTTGCAACATTTAATTTTCGATTTCGTCATTGATTTCAATTAATGACTTCATCATTTTACTTAAGAATACATGGGAATCTGTAATAAATACGGCTTTTTGCTGTTTTTCATATTGTTAGCTAATATTGTTGGCATTTACTCCGAAGAAATGGAGCTTTTTGATGATAAATCATCTTCATTGAGCGGTATAATCAAAGATAAAAATACCGGCGAGACATTGATTGGTGCTACTGTTATCATAAAGGAAACCAAACTTGGTGCCAGAACTAACAAAACAGGCTTCTATACGATTCCAAAAATTCCACCGGGTGAATATACAGTCGTAGTAAGTTATTTAGGGTACGAAAGACTTGAAAGCAAGTTCAATTTCGTTGCAGGCGTTCCAATCAGAAATGATTTCAATATGAATCAAAGTGAAGTAGTTCTGAATGAAATTTTTGTAGAAGCTCAGAGAGAAGTCGAACGTCGCCAAATATCAATAAGTAAGGTGAATGTGCCCGTCCAGACTATTAAAAATATCAGAGTAGGCGGCGAATCGGACGTATTCAGAACTTTGCAATATTTGCCCGGAGTGCTTACTTCATCGCAAATATCAAGCGGGCTATTTGTTCGTGGCGGCTCGCCTGACCAAAACCTCGTGTTGCTTGACGGCTCCATCGTTTATAACCCGACGCATTTGTTCGGATTCATTTCTACCTTCAACACCGATGCAATCAAAGATGTCGAACTCATCAAAGGTGGATTTGATGCGGAATACGGTGGCAGAATGTCTGCAGTCTTGAACCTGACTCAAAAAGATGGCAATCGCAACAAATTCTCCGGATTGGCATCAATTGGGGCAATTTCATCAAGGGCATTTGTTGAAGGTCCGCTGTTTAACGGAAGTTTTTCAGTTTCTGCACGTCGCACATACTTCGATTTAATCAAAAAACTCATAAAAGAAAATCCCGAAGAGCCTATCCCAGACTTTGGTTTTTATGATTTGAATGCTAAGATAACACAAGATTTCGGCGACAATGACAAAGTCTCTATCAGCGGGTTCAATAGTTCCGACCAATTGGCTTTTGAAAGTTTCGGTCTCGGACTAACGCTTGATATTGGCAACAGGATGTTGGCAAGCCGTTGGACTCATATTTTTAACAATCAATTGTTCTCGACAGTTAATTTGAGCTACAGTAATTATTACAACAACTTTCGCGGCGACCAATCGGGTTATCAATTCCTTATAGATAATTCAATCACAGATTACACTCTCAAGGCTAATTTGGAGTGGTTTGTCAGCGAAGATATTACATTCAAAAGCGGGGTTGAAACATCGAGTTTCAAATTCCAATATTTGCAGAATTTCACAGGTGACACAGATTCAACAGCAGTCGGCTCATCGGGTGGAAGTACGAATTTGACAATAGATGATTGGCACACAAGCGTATATGCTCAGACCAAATGGTCAATCACAGAATTATTCTCGATACAAGCCGGATTGCGTACAAATTATTGGCAATTGAGCGATATGGTAAATTTTGAGCCGAGAATTTCTGCGAGATATAGATTTACAGATAGAATTGCTCTAAAAGCGGCAAGCGGAATTTTTCATCAAAATTTGAGGCTTGCGACTCAACCGGATTTCTCCTTTTTTGACACGTGGCTGCCAACCGATTCTACAGTGCCTGCAAGCAAATCAACCCATTATATTTTGAGTTTGGAAACAATGCCTTATGATGGTTATGATTTGACTTTCGATGCATATTACAAAAAATTCGACAATGTCAGTGAACTTAACACAACTGCATTACAAGGGGCAACAGTTTCTGACGTATTTTTTATTGGAGAAGCTAATGCTTGGGGTGCTGAGGTATTCCTGCAAAAACGTTTCGGTAAATTTAACGGCTGGATGGGATATGCGATTGGCTTTATCGAATCAAAATTCGATAGCATCAACAAAGGTGAAGCTTTTCGTCCAAAGTATGACAGAACCCATGATTTCAAGGTCGTTGGGCAATATGAATTGAACGACAGATGGGAATTCGGGGCAACATTTTATTTCCAAACAGGGCAATCTTATACCGGTGCATCATCACGATTTCATACGCAATTGCCGGGGCAAATCAGAGGTAGAGGAAAAACGGTACCTACTCAAAGATACGGATTACGATTGCCACCGTCTCACCAACTTAATCTAACAGCAATCTACAGTTTCCAAATGTTTGGTTTAGATTCTAAAATGATTATTGATATTTACAATGTTTACAACAGACGAGACATTTTGGTCAGATTCTTCAACACTCGTGAAGATGAAACAGTCATAGAAGATGTTAAGCTTATTCCAATTATTCCGTCCATTTCATTAGAAGTAAAGTTTTGAGGTGAAAATGAAAAAACTGATTATCATTATCTTAGTAACATTATTTGCAATATTCATACAATCTTGTGAAGATTTGCCACCTACGAGCTATGTTGAAGAATACGTTCTCGAGGCTCTAATACTGATTGATGAGCCAATTCAAGGCATAATTCTGACTAAAACGCAGCCTTTGTTCGAGCCATATAATTATGATTCGGCAATGATACGCGACGCAATTATCATAATAAGAGAAGGCGACAATGAATTTGAACTGAAATACAGACCACGTGAAGAAGGCATAAGAGGTTATTTTTACGCTGATACAAACTATTTGGTCAAGGCTGAAACGAATTATTCGATTGAAGTCACTCTCCCGAACGGAAATAAAATCACAGGGTCAACACTTACACCTGCAAAAACTGCATGGGTTCAGCGACCTAATAATATGGTGAATTTTCCAAAAGATTCGATTGGTTTGCCGCCAACAGATACCCTTACATGGCAAAAAGTAGCAGGCTTTGACTTTTTCTTAATTGCTTTTACCAATCTCGATACACTCGAATACGGGAAATATTTAGACCCTCAGACGACTGAATTGAACCGCAGAATCGAGCGTCCATGGCGAGAGGACAGATTTTATCGAGAAGTATCCGGAATGGGACCTATTCCGGCTACAAAGTCCCCAATTATTTGGAGTATTTTCAAATGGTACGGCAAACACAGCGTAACGGTTTATTCGCCGGATTGGAACTTTCTACGATGGTTTTTGCAAGCTCAAGGACGTTCACAAGCCGAACCGATTCTGACCAGTATTGAGGGTGGCATAGGGTATTTTGGCTCAGCCCATGCCATTAGAGATACATTTTTCTTGGTAAAAAATCAACCTTAATTCTTTTTTCTTGCTCCATATAAAATTTATTATATATATTTGATATTGCTTAAAATGCCCACCTTTATAAAAATAATTTTTTGTGGTTTGCCAAAAATTCACTATTTTTGCATCTTAGCTACATTTATTATTCAACAATAAGTGAGTTTTTATGGCCGCAATTGCCAAGAAAAGAACGAGGAGAGCAAAATACATAACTCTGTATTCTCCATTTTTGATGAAAGAGACCAAGCATGAATTGGTCGGTGAACCTATCGAAGACATTGATGGCAGAAAACAGTGGGCAAGATGTACAAAAAGCAGGCATTCCCAGCTTATAAACCTTGACGCCATTGAAGCAGAAGCGGACAAATCTCGTGCAGTAGTGCATATATCGAGAGAAGATGCCCGCAAATATTCGCCTAAGGACGAATATCAGATTGGCGACATAATCTTCCACTCCGTATGGGATGATGTTGGTATCGTTAGAGCCAAAGAAGTTACCAGCAACGGTGGCAACGCTATTATCGTACAGTTTGAGAAAAGCAGCGAAAAGAAGCTTATCGAGAACATGGTTTATTAAAATTTTTTTATCGTTTTTAAAGGAGGTGAATACATGATTGGCGTAACAATTCAAGGCAATGAAAACATTGACAGAGCGTTGAGACGTTTCAAGAAGAAATATGAACGTTCAGGTGTATTGCGTGAATTCAAAAGGCGTACAGCTTTCATGAAACCTTCTATCGAAAATCGAATGTCGAGGCTAAAAGCAGCCCGCAGACAACACAGAATATCTATGGAGCAAGATTAGTCTTTATTCATATTATTTTTTTACCAAAAGCCGCTTCAGAGCGGCTTTTTTATTGCATTACCGGTTCTGAGGAGCTTACTTCGGGCGCTATATCCTTTATCAGCGTCTTGCTTACTTCTTCGGATTTTGCTAAATTATTTAGGATTGCATAGAAATGTTCCAGTATCTTCTCGTTAGATATTTCATCTATAAGACTGTGGAATTCTGTTTTTAATTCATCTAATGCCATATCTGCCACAAATTTTTTATAAACAACACCATCTACATTATATATAACACAAAAAAAAGCAAAATGTTAACACCGAAATCAATTTTTTTTCATTTTATCAAAGATTTTTTTCAATTCTTCGATTTTTGAACGCTTGAAGTAGAATTTTAGAGGAATTTTTTGGTCTTTCATGTAAAATTTCACTCCGTATTGCGTTTGCTTAATATCATTGTCAAACTCAACCTTTTCGATAGTATCCCACAGGAAAACTTCCTTCGTGATTCCATATATCCCCTTTTCGCCGACGTAGATTTTGCCGTAATCGTAAATCATGAAGGCAAGTGAGGCAAGCAAAATCGTGTGCGAGCCTATAATTCGAGCAATGTCAAGCCTTTCATGTGAATATGCCAAACTAAAATTGATGATGAAGTACAAAGCAGCGATGATGCCAATTATCACAGACATTCTCTTAGTTAGCGGGGATTTGGGTTTCACTACAAGTTCGACATCACCGAGAGACTTCAGTTTTTTCTTCCGCTTCCGGTGTCTAAAGTAGGTATAAATTAGTGGCGAAGCAGCCACTATAGGCATCAATATTGTCTTAATCTCTATAATCATTCATCAAACCTTGCATTTCTTTCAGAAGCAAAAATATGAACTAAAAATGAAAAATCAAGTAGAAAAAACTAATTGTTTTATCATCTTATAAATGATTATTTTAGATTCATAAATTATTGTTTTTCTAAAAATATTTAGAGGTACAAAATGGACGACCAAATTAAAACTGCTCTCACTCAATTGATAGGCAAGGAACTCAATGCTGTCAATATTTATCAAAATTTAGTCGCATATTTTCATAACAACAATCTGCCCGGTTACTCAAATCGAATGCAACTGAGAGTAAGTAGAAAGCAAGCCCGTGAATCAAAAATTCAAAATTATCTCAATTCGTGCGGTGCAAACCCGGGGGTAATTCCAAATCCTGCTCCTATAGCTCCGTTTGCAAGTCCTATTGATGCACTAACTAAAATATACGATGACCAAGTGGATACAACAAATTTGATGAATCAAATTATTGCTCTTGCTATAAGTATAGGTGACAACACTACATCCGATTTTGTGAGGAGTTTAGTAGAAGAACAGACTGAAGAGGAGGCAACAGCAAGTGAGCTATTGGAAAGAACCAAATTACGCTATACCGGTCCAATACCTCGAAATATTCAGCTAAAACCAATTGATTATAATTTACCATAAGCCAAATGGATTAGGAGATAGTTAACAAATTTGATTTCGATTGTGACAATATTTTGAATAATCAAATCAACAAAATTGCTATTACAATACAATGACAATAAATTAATTTTTCATTTTGTTTTTTTTTTCTAATTTTGATTTGTAACGAATACACAATCAAGAATTAAATTTTTCGGAGGTTCATATGGGCTTAGCACCAAGTATTTTAGCTGCACTTCAACAATATCGCACGACATTAGCTGATGCAAATGATAGCTTCAATCATTTACATCCAATATTTGTAGATTGGGGATTAAATGGTTATGCATTATGGTTGACTGAAAAAATTGCTCAAAAGTTGACAGAAATAAATGAAATCGAGCACTATTTGTTGTTGCATGGTCATCCATTAGATGTTCATCTTCCTCAGTCTCCAATTATACCTGATAATCCGGTTGAAGCAATGGAAGAAATAACAAGGCAGGAAGTGAAGTGTTCTTTGGTAATAATTACGGCTCTTGGTTTGCCTGCATTGGATTCGGACAGACTATCGGCAATGTTCATCCGTGATTTGGTAGATGAACAGACAGAAGAAGAAGCTACTGCAAGCGAATTGCTCGAGAGGACAAGATTGTTTTATACCGGTCCGCCACCCCCATTTGGGCTTGGTTTGCTTGATAGCTGGTTGATGTAAGATTGGACAAAATTACGAGCAGAGTTATCAACTCGAAATTCTTAAATGCATATAAGCTTATTTCTAATTTTAAGAATATTTAATGGATAACGGAAATCTTTTGGAGATGTTTGTAGAAATCCCAAATTGTAAAATCAAAAATTATATAACAAAAGGCTGGTATTATGCTTAGTTTTAGCTATAGAGCTTTATGGTTTGTTTTAGCTTTCTTATTGGTTGGTTCAATGGCTTTGAAATCTCAAAGCATGAAAAACACAGAGTCGTTATCGGCATTTAACACTGAGTATTCTTATTTGATGAGTGCTGAAATATTAAGCAGCCCATCTCAGCAAGGAGGTTCGATTGTTTTAGATCAATCTATTGTGGATGCTTTGTTAACATGCAGACAAAAATTGTATGATGCTGAATTCAGCTATAACTCGTATAATTTAATATTTAAAAATATCTTGGGCTTAGCCGGATATGCTAACTGGTGCGATAGAATGAAACAAACGAAAGATAGTTTAATTACCAAAATACAGAACTATTTAGACCAACATAATATTCAAATTCCTCAACTTCAAGCCCCTGAAATACCTGGTATTAATGACCCAATTGAACTTTTAAAAAATATTTATAAATATGAAATATTAAGTTCAATATCATTAGAAACAGCTTCAAAATTGCCTGCATTAGAAAATGATAATCCATCACTTTTATTTATTCGAAATTTGGTAGATGAACAAACTGAAGAAGAAGCTACTGCAAGTGAGTTATTAGAACGGTCTAAAGTTTTTTACACCGGTCAACCACCTAAATATGGACTTGATGGAATTGATGAATCATTAAAATAATATTAGTATCGTTAGTTTAAAAGACAGTTTATATGTACAGAACAGATAAACTGTTTTTTTTTTGTTTTCGATACGATTGAAATAATTGGCAAGAACTAACGTAAATAAATAATAAATTTTATTCACTTTTTTAAATTAAAGGAATTTCGATGGATAAGGAATTAGCACTCGAACTGAACTCGCAAATCACTAAAGAGATTTACTCATCCAATCTCTATTTGGCAATGTCGGCATATTTTGCTGCGAAAAATTTCAACGGATTCGCACATTGGTTACGCCTTCAGTCACAAGAAGAATTAGCACACGGTTTGAAGATATTTGATTATATGATTTTGAGAGGCTCTCAGCCTATCGTTGCCCAAATCAACGAACCACCTCGTTCATGGTCATCTGCACTTGAAGCTTTCGAGATGGTTTATTCGCACGAACAATTAGTTACCGATTCAATTAATAGCTTATTAGAATTGGCAATTAGCAAAAGAGACCGCGCAACTGAAAATATGCTCCGCTGGTTTGTTGACGAGCAGGTTGAAGAAGAAGCAACTGCAAGCGAACTCTTGGAAAGACTTCGTTTAATCAACGACAATCCGCAAGGTTTGTTCATGATGGACAGAGAACTGAAATTCAGACAATAAGCAAGCTTACTACAATACGGAAAATGGGCTGATTGCGATTGCATTCAGCCCATTTTGATTTTTGAGATAGTTTTAACTAAATGTTTAAAAGCGCAATTCTAATTATCTGACGATATTATAGTAAATTCCCGTATTCAGTCGGAATTGGTGTTGCTTCCAAATTGCATCTGTTAACATTGAATTGAACATAAATGAATATCTAAAGCTGTATTCGATTCCAATTACGTTGAAATCAGTAATACCACCGAGTGCAATTTCGAAACTTTTCCTGACATCAGTCAATGTGTTGAGTTTGACGTTGTGCATTACTCTGACTGTGTCTGTTCCGTTGCCATATCGCAAATCGTCCTTTGTATCCAATACTTGGAAATATTGTGTGGCACTGCTCGATATTGGAATTTCGAATGCTATTCCGGCTTGGATATAATAATATGATGAAATGGAATAATTCTCGAAAATGAAAGCTCCATAAATTGGGATTGTCAATCCGAGTGAAAATCTGATATTATGGTCAGCAATATGGACGACGGCTCCTTCGAGGAACTTTTGCTTATGTCCAGCCAAATTCAAAAATGAGCGAGTGTCGTCAATCGAAGATAGAATCCCGTGCGTTCGGCTATAGTTGGCTTGAGCTTCGAATATTAAATATTTTGATGAGTAAAAGCCTGTTAAACCCAAATCCCAGAGGGTTGGTTCGGGAAATTCATCTTCAAAATCCTCAGAACCTTTTTTCTTGATTTCCTCTTGGTCCGCCTTGAAACCATAGCCGCCCTGAAAACCATTGTAGGTAGGATGCAATGACTTCGACCTCATTTTAGAAGCCGCATCATGCGTGCTACCGCCTCCGTAACTCAAGCCAATGCCAAAAGTAGTTTTTAATGGTCGCGGAAACCATCCTTTAGAATATGTCATCGGGAAATCTTCAGTAAAATCATAATCATCGGGGTTTAAATCTTCTAAATTCCAAAGTGAATCTAATTGTTGGTCTTCGCCCTCATTTTGGGACAAAGCTGCTAAGTTGAGCCCAAAAAATAATATCGTGATTAATAATAATATTCTCATTTAATCACCATAAACATTCGTTTATTGGATGCACTTGTAGATATGAAATGAATCAAATATGCTCCGGCTGCGAAAGTCGGGTTTGTTTGCAATACGAATCTATGCGCACCAGCCGGGACAATTCCCAAATCAATATCTTGGTAAACTTTGCCGGTCAAATCGTAAATAATAAATCTAACTTCGGATGCTAAATCAATTTTATAAGCCCACTCGGTGGATTCTCCTGCCAATATCGGATTGGGATAATTCAAACTCAGAACCGACCTTCGGACATATGGCAAAGGAGTGCCGATTGATTCGGATACGACAATTCCGGATAAATCGCTTAATGTAGTCGAGCCGACTTTGATATATTCAAAATTAAGGACACAAATCGAGTCATAGCCTGCTAATAGTTCGCCGACAATGAAAATATTCAAAGAATCAGTTAAATCACCGCTAAGAGTCCCTGAAACGGCAAATTCGTAGTCGAATTCATTTAGTCTCGTCAGCGTGCAATTCAAACCGGTAGCCAAAGTAGTTACCGAATCGGGGAAAAACACTGTAGGATTGGATAATGTGAATTGCCCTTCGATATTAATATTTTGTTCGAGCAATTCGGGGCTTATGGTGATTTCCATTTCCGTGCTCTGCCCAATTTTACCAAAAGCAGAATCAATCCGAATTTGCGAATTGAGTAGATTTGAAGCTAATATTAATAAAATGAAAATGTATTTTATCATCTTAATTCTCGATTATAGTGAATTCGGTTCGGCGATTAATTCTGCGATTTTCCTCAGAAGTATTGGGTGCAATCGGCAGACTTTCACCTTTGCCAACAGTTCTGATTCTATCTGAGGCTATTCCGCGCTGGATGAGCGCAGCTTTGACTGATACAGCCCTTCGCACTGAAAGCGCCAAATTGCTGTCATCGCTCCCCACATCGTCAGTATGACCAGTGACTAATATTTTCATATTGGGATTATTTTTCATTGCATCGGCAATTTTATCCAACATTGGATAAGATTCAGCTTCGATTTTGTCGCTGCCGAAATCAAATTCAATATTCATGATTGCAATTGTACCGATAGGAGAGTACTTTTGGAATACGCTTCTATCATACTGACCGCCGGCATCGAATGTAAGGCGTCCGTCCGCAGAGCCGAGCTTAACATTGACTTTGTGCAAATTGTCACATTCGGGTGGACGGTAGCTAATCAAATAATAATTTTTGAGCAATAAATAAATATCTCTGAAAATAAATGGAAATTCATTTGACGACAATGTTCGATACATTCTTCCACCGGTGTATTCAGCCATAGTTTCGAGGGATTTATCCGCAGCACCGTAAGCGATTGAATAAATCTCGACATTTGAAGCTTTAGCGAACCTCAGCAAGCTGTCAATCTTAGATTTTGAAGTATTATCTTGACCGTCACTGAAGGCAATTAGCACCTTTTTATAAGAATCGTCCGCTTTATTCAACAAGCTAATTCCGTGGTTTGCAGCATCAAATAGCGCAGTTCCACCACCGAATTTACCTGATTTGCCACTATCAACCACGAATTTTTTTATTGCTGATGACATATCATAAGTCAAGTCCACCTCAGTATGCAATTTGGAATCAAATTTGACGATTGCAACTGCATCGCCGGGCTTGATGGCACGCAGAAGGCGTTGAACTGCAATTTGCAACCTGGCGATACGATTACTGCCCATGGACCCTGAGTGGTCTAAAGCAAAAGCTATGGCATGTTTGCGAGCTTCACTCTCGCGGATTTCCACAACATCAAAATTTTCAATATTGTTATTTACACCACTGCAACTATCGTGGACACTTTTCCAATAATCGCCGACAGTCCTGCCTTCCGAAAGATATGGAGGAGCAAGTCCACTAATGTATTTGCCTTCGTTATCGTAAACAAGTGCTCTTACTTTGATTTCATCAGGATAGTTCGAATCATCAACATTTATTATATCAAATTTCAAATCAATAGGCTTTTTTTCAGGAGGCGGAGCTACATAAATGTGGACTGTATCTCCTTTGGTTGAGATAGACCTAACTTGGTAGTCTATGTTTGTTGTATCCGATTTGCCGACTGTTGCGATTGATGCAATGGAATCAATTTGATTGCTGTATTCATCAAAAAAATCGTCTGCTGAGGCTATTCTGTTGCTGCCACTAAGGTAAATTCTTTTATATGTCGAATCATTTTTAATTCTCGCTTCTTCCAAGCTATCCAATTGTTCAACAAGTGCAATAGGTATAAAGAAGCATGATTTGCAAAGCAATGCAATCATTAATATTGCGATTACCGGAATGATTCGATTTAGTTTCATTTATTTACAAATATATCAGCGTAAATTTGTTCTACGAATTAAATTTTCCGAAGTTTCAACAATTAATTTCCAAGCATCGCTAATGTGTTGTTCGGTCACGTTTAAATTAGCCGTGACCATACGAATTGTGAATATATCATTTAACTTTGTTTTGCTCAAAAACACCTTGCCTGTTGAGTTTACATCGTCAAGTAATTGCACATTAATGCTGTTTAAAAGCGTTTCATCGTCAATTCCGACAGGATGCAAGCGGAAACAAACTACATTCATCACCACAGGAGCCAATACCTCGAAATCTTTATTTGACTTGACCCAATCATGAAAGATGCCGCCCAATGCGATATGATGACGGAGAATAGATTTCAACTCATCAACTCCGAAACTGCGAATGACAAACCATGCTTTCAAGGCTCTGAATCTGCGTCCTAATTGAATTCCCCAATCACGATAATTTTTCACTTCCGAGCCTCGTTTGTAACGCAAGTATTCAGGCAAGATTTCAAATGTTCTAATCAAAGATTGCTCATCTTTTACGAAGTAAACCGAGAAATCAAAGTTAATGAAGAGCCATTTGTGAGGATTGAAAACAAAAGTATCGCAATTTGAGGCGAGTTCGGACAGATGTTTGAATTCTTCCAAAATGAATGCACTTCCTGCATATGCAGCATCAATGTGATGCCACAGACCAAACTCTTTGCAAATTTCATAATTTTCTGCAATTGGGTCGAATGCCAATGAGCCGGTCGTACCCATTGCCGAAACGACGCACATAGGCGTCAAACCTGCCTTCAAATCGGACTGAATAGCTTCGCGAAGCAAATCTGAACGCATAGCATAATTTTCATCCACAGGTATTTTGACTAAATTATCAGTTCCGATTCCGGCAATACGGACAGCTTTATCTATGGAAGAGTGAATTTCGGTCGAAGCATAAACGCGAAATATTTTGCCGCCGATGCCTTTTTTTCCGGACTCGAAATTTGACATTTTTTCGCGAGCAGTGAGTATGGAGCAAATTGTAGCACTCGAAGCAGTGTCTTGGATTACACCAACAAAATCATCTGTCAAACCAAGCATTTGCCGCAACCAATCCGTTACAGTTTCTTCCAATTCAGTAGCTGCGGGAGATGTTTCCCACGAAAAAGCATTTATACCCAACCCTGAGGTCAACAATTCGCCCAAAATGGAAGGATAGCTTGTGTTGGAAGGAAAATAAGCATAAAAATTCGGACTCTGCCAATGTGTTATGCCGGGCATAATGATATTGTCAAAATCTTTCAAAATATCTTCAAAGTCCTCACCTTCATTAGGTGCGGCAGCCGGAATTTGGCTTCTGACTTCTCCCGGTTTGACTTGCGAACGAACAGGATATTTGTCTGCTTCGGACAAATATTCTGCTATTTTATCAATTATTTGATAACCGTGCTTTACAAATTCATTTTTCTTCATGTTTTTTTCATTTTCAGTTAATAAATACATTCAATATTAATTCGTCGCTATCTTTTTAAAAAATTAAACAAAGTAATGAGTTCTAAAGTAATAAAATACACGACGATAATCGGCATAATCATAATTTTAGTTGCAATTGTATTAGTTCCCAAATTATTAAAATCCGATAAAAAACCAGAAAATGAAAAGACAGAACAAGCCAATTTGAGAGTACAAATCCAAATTGTAGAAAAAGAAATCATCGAAGACAAGTTAGTACTGAGTGGTACTCTCGCACCTTTTGAGGAAGTGGAAATCAAACCGGAAATCAGCGGAAGAGTAACTTCAATTAACTTTAAAGAAGGCGGCAACACCCAGAAAGGCAGTATTTTGGTGAAGTTGAATGATTCTGATTTGAGAGCGGAATTATTGCGTTCGCAAGAGAGAATCAAGCTTTTGGAGAGCATCGAATCGCGACAAAAGCAATTGCTCGACAAAAAGGGAATCAGTATAGAAGAGTACGAAATTTCCTTGAATGAGCTAAATATGCAAAGAGCTTCAGTGAGTTATATCGAGGCAATGATTGACAAAACTGAGATTCGTGCACCGTTTTCGGGGATTTTGGGAATTAGGGAAATCAGCAATGGTGCAATTGTTTCACCCGAAAAAGTAATCACAACATTGCAAGTTATTGACAGATTAAGGCTTGATTTTACAATTCCACAACGATATGCAACTGAAATCAAAGCCGGACAAAATGTTCAATTCAAAGTTCCGCCAAGTGACAAAGTGCATACAGCAACAGTTTATGTAATAGAGCCGCGAATTGACAGGTCAACCAGAACTGTAAGACTGCGAGCCGAATACAAAAATACAGACCGTATTTTCCCCGGGACATATGTAGAGGTTGAGTTAATCAAAGATGAGAAAGAAGAATTATTTATGATACCTACGCAGGCACTAATCCCGGACTTAGATTCTGACAAAGTTTATGTTTATGAAAATGGAGAAGCTGTAATTCGCAATGTCAGTTCAGGATTCAGAAATGAAACACATGTCAGCATTACAGCCGGATTGCAAACCGGAGATTCGTTGATTACCTCAGGAATAATGATGTTGCGTCCGGGAATGAAAGTAGATATATCAAAAAATCAATAAAAATATGAGTTTATCCCAAATAAGCATAAAAAGACCTGTTTTAGCTACTGTAATGTCCATTATAATAGTTTTGTTTGGAGCAATCGGCTATACTTTTCTTGGTGTGCGAGAGTATCCCAGCGTTGACCCGCCTATCATTACAGTATCGACCAATTACACCGGTGCAAATGCTGATGTAATGGAAACGCAAATCACCGAACCACTCGAAGAATCAATTAACGGTATAGCGGGAATCAGGTCGCTCAAATCTGTCAGTCGCGACGGCAGAAGCACAATAACAGTTGAATTCAATATAGATGTTGATTTGGAAGCGGCTGCAAACGACGTTCGGGACAGAGTTTCTCGAGCCGAACGAAATTTACCGCCGGACACAGACCCACCGACAGTTAGCAAAGCTGATGCTGATGCAAGCCCGATAGCATTTTTGAATGTGAAAAGTGAAACACGTTCTTTGCTTGATTTATCTTCAATTGCTGAAAATGTATTCAAAGAGAGACTTCAGACAATTGACGGAGTGAGCGAAATAAGAATTTGGGGGCAAAAACGATATTCGATGAGATTGTGGCTTAATCAATATCAGTTAGCTGCTTTTGAAATGACTCCATTAGACGTTCGCGAGGCACTAAACCGAAATAATGTTGAACTACCGACAGGTAGAATTGAAGGGCAGAATACGGAATTAACAGTCAGGACATTAGGTAGATTGACTACTGTTAATGAATTTAACGATTTAATTATCAAGCAAGACGGAAACGGTATCGTCAGACTCAAAGATGTCGGCAGAGCCGAGTTATTCCCCGAGAACGAAAGGACATTATTAAAACGCGATAAGATACCAATGGTTGGGGTAGTTCTGATACCTCAGCCCGGAGCGAATTATATCGAAATCGTTGATGAATTTTATCGCCGAATTGAGTTAATCAAAAAAGATTTGCCTTCTGATATCGAAATCGGCATAGGATTCGACCAAACAACTTTTATCAGACAATCAATTGACGAAGTGGTCCAAACTGTTTTCATAGCTTTCGGATTGGTAATTTTTATTATATTTTTCTTCTTGCGAGATTGGCGAACGACCATAATTCCTGTAATAGTTATTCCAATTGCTTTGATAGGCGCCTTTTTCATCATGTATTTATTTAATTTTTCGATTAATGTGCTGACACTACTTGGAATAGTACTCGCAATCGGATTAGTAGTTGACGATGCCATTGTAGTGCTCGAAAATATTTACAAAAAAATCGAACTCGGAATGTCTCCCCAAGAAGCAGGAGTCAAAGGATCTGCGGAAATATTCTTTGCTGTAATAGCTACTACAATAGCTCTTGCATCGGTTTTTATGCCTATTCTGTTTCTCGAAGGGCTTACAGGAAGGTTATTCAGGGAATTTGGAATTGTCATAGCAGGTGCAGTTATAATTTCATCGTTCGTTGCATTGACATTGACTCCGATGCTTGCAACGAAAATTTTGAAAAAGAGAACAAAACACAATAAATTTTACGAAGCGACTGAACCATTCTTCGTTTCGTTGACAAAGAACTATGCAAGCTCACTCGATTGGTTCATGAAGCACCGTTGGTTGTCTTTCCCGGTTATTCTATTCGCAATGGGAGTGATATATTTTTTCGGTAGTCAACTCCCGAGCGAATTAGCTCCGGTTGAAGACAGAAGTTCACTTCGTGTTCTATCAACCGCACCGGAAGGTACAAGCTATGATTTCATGGAGACTTACATGAATGATTTAGTTGATTTGCTCGAAGAAAATGTGCCCGAAAAAAGAACTTTGATTTCGATTACTTCGCCCGGATTTGGTGCATCAAGCTCCGTGAACAGTGGGTTTATACGCGTGATGTTGAGTGAACCGGACGAGCGACAAGCTACTCAACAGCAAGTGGCTCAAAATATTCAGAAAATACTGCCTCAACTACCAGACGCAAGAAGTTTTGTAATCCAAGAACAATCAATCGGTTCATCCAGAGGAGGATTGCCTGTGCAATATGTATTGCAAGCGCCAAATTTGGAGAAATTGAAAAGTGTTATCCCGATTTTTATGGATAGCGTCATGAATGATGCAACATTTGCACAAGCGGATGTAAATTTGAAATTCAACAAACCTGAACTGCAAGTAGATATCAACCGTATGAAAGCTCGTGATTTAGGGCTATCAATTGCCGATATTGCACAAACATTGCAGCTGACTCTTAGCGGTGCAAGGTTCGACTTTTTTGTGATGGACGGAAAGCAATATCAGGTAATCGGACAATTGGAGCGCCAGAATAGAAATACACCGCTTGATTTGAAATCTATTTATGTCAGAAATAATCGCGGTGAATTGATTCAACTCGACAATGTAGTAACAGTTTCCGAAACCAGCTCTCCCCCACAACTTTTCAGATTTGACAGATTTGCCTCGGCGACAGTATCTGCATCATTAGCCGAAGGTAAAACTATTGCGGACGGAATTGAAGTGATGGAGAGAATCTCACAAAGCGTATTAGATGAAACAATGTACACATCTTTAGATGGACCATCAAAAGATTATCGGGAAAGTGCATCGAGTTTGTTTTTTATATTTGTACTTGCGCTTGTACTGATATATCTGGTATTATCAGCACAATTCGAGAGCTTTCGTGACCCCTTTATAATAATGTTCACTGTTCCGCTTGCAATTGGCGGAGCGATTTTCTCATTGTGGTATTTCGGGCAAACAATTAATATTTTTAGTCAAATCGGACAAATAATGTTGATTGGATTGGTTACGAAAAACGGCATTTTAATAGTTGAATTTGCTAACCAAATCAAAGCAAAAGGCAGTACGCCATTCGAAGCAGCAAAGCTATCAGCGTATTTGAGGTTCAGACCGATTTTGATGACTTCTCTATCTACAATACTCGGTATATTGCCAATAGCATTAGCTATCGGGGCAGGCTCGGAAAGTCGTCGTTCGATGGGTATTGCGGTAATTGGTGGTTTGCTTTTAGCTACACTACTGACTTTGTATGTTATTCCGGCAATTTATTCGTATTTTTCAGGCAAAGAAGCAGTTATGACAGATGAACTTAAAGAAGCTGAAAATTTAGTTGCCGAAACTATAAACTAATTTTGAAAATGAAATGATGATAAAATTATTCAAAAATATTTCGTTAATAGCTTTCAGCTTGATTATATTGAGCGGGCAAGTCCTTGCACAAGGTTTATTGACATTGGAAGATGCTCTCAAACTTGCTTTTGCGAATAATCATGCGGTACTTTTTGCTTCGAAACAATCAGAAATTGACCAAAATAATAATTCAATCGGCAATGCAGGATTTCTGCCATCACTTGATGCAAATGCGGGTATCCGCAAATCCGTTTTGAATGTCAATCAACTCTACTTAGATGGACGAGAAGTAAACCGTACCGGAGCACTTTCTGACCAATTGGATGCAGGAATTGCCTTAAATTGGACGATATTTGATGGCACTCGAATGTTTATACGTAAAGAGCAATTAGCGGAAATGCAAAAAATCGGCGAACTCGAATACAAAAACATGCTCGAATTAACTGCCACAGACATTATCAACCAATATTTCTCAATTGTCCGAACCAAAGCCGTATTAATCAGCATTGAAGAAAATTTGGAGATTTCCCGCGAAAGAATGTCGCTGACCGAATTGCGTGAATCATTGGGCAAATTATCAAAATTCGACGTACTCCAAGCCAAAACAGATTTGAACAGTGATATTGCAGATTCGATTGATGCCGCAATCCAATATCAAAATTCAAAAATCGAACTGAAACGAATGATTGGAATCGGTGAATATGATGATTTCGATGTCGAAGCGGAAATTGATTTGCTCCCACAAATTGCCTCAATTCCCGATAATGAAATCGAAAATCAAAATACACAATTGCTATTAGCTAAACAAAATCAAAAGCTTGCAAATTTGGAATCAAGTCTTGCAAATTCATATTATTTGCCGCAATTGGATGCCTTTGGTGCATATAATTGGGCGAGAGCAAAATCACAATCGGGTTTTTTGAGCGAAAACACTTCGTATGGGCTTAATTACGGCTTGAGCCTATCGCTGAACATATTTGACGGCTTAAATAGCAGCAGAGAGTCCGAAAATGCCCAAATTCGTATAGAGATGAGCGATATACTTTATCGTCAGACAGCACAATTGATTTTTTCGGAAATCAGAAAAGTGCAAAATTCATATAATGCCTTGAAAATGAAGCTTGACTTTGAACTCGAAAATATTGCAGTAGCAGAAGAAAATATGGCTTTGGCATCCGACCGACTAAATTTGGGCATAATCACGCCATTGGAATTCCGCGAAGTACAAAACAATCTAAATAAAGCCCGCACACGGCTTACCGAGACACAATACCAGCTAAAACTATCCGAAACCACTTTGCTAAGAATCACGGGGAATTTAATTTCCGGCAATTAAAATTCAGGTTATTTCAAAAAAAAGCCTTATTTTTGAATGCTTCCTTAGCTCAGTTGGCTAGAGCAACTGACTCTTAATCAGTAGGTCCCGGGTTCGAGCCCCGGAGGGAGTACAAAGAAACAAAGTAGCCCCGCAGGTAATTGTGGGGCTTTTTTAATTGTACTATAAGCAAATTTAGCATATGTTTTTTCAATCTACGTAGTATTTGGTATTTTCATTTAAAATAGGGATTTTTCATTGCATCTTAGTAGAAATTGCTTATTTTGGATTCAAGTGATTTGTAAAGATTAAAAATGCTTTCGGGGTGATTTGTAATGATGAATGATATTAACATACTTATAGCTGATGACCATTATCTGATAGCTAAGCTGATTAAAATGATGCTTACTACGTCCGATGAACGATTCAAAGTTAGCCTTGCCAAAAATAGTTCTGAAGTATTCGACTTTGTTCGCCAATCAAAGCCGGAGCTAATGTTGCTCGATATTGATATGCCCGAAATTGATGGCTTGCAAGTGTTAAAAAAAGTTAAAGCAGAGGAACCGGATATCAAGGTGCTCATGATTTCTAATCATACCGAATCGTGGGTCATAAAACGCGCTCTAAAATTGGGTGCCAACGGCTATTTGTGCAAATATTCCGACAGCGATGAGGTACTGACTGCAATTAAAACTTTACTCAGTGGTGATATATATTTGTGCAAGGGTACATTGAAAAGTTTGTATGTGAGTTCACCAAATGATAAGAAAGAATTAGTGTCAACTCATATCAAACACGCTTTGGGAAATTTGAGTAAACGCGAAATGGAAGTGTTGAAACTTGTTTTGGAGGAATATTCGACTAAGGAAATATCCGAATTGCTGTTCATAAGTGCAAGAACTGTTGAAACGCATAGGAAAAATATTCTTAATAAGATGGGAGTGAAAAGCAGCCTGGGATTGATTAAACTGTTTGTCGAAACAAATATGATTGAATCTATTAATGCCACTTAGTGAAGGGAAGTATGTTATTAAAATACAAAGTATATATTTTGTTTTTAGCATCTACACTTTGTTTGACGGTTGAAGTGAACGCAAACAACACAGAAGAACTTTTCGACTTGACATTTGACGAGTTGATGTCCACTAAAGTCAATATAGGTTCACTTTTGTTCATGTCGAATTACGACAAGCCTGCTATGGTCACAACTATATCCTCAGAAGATATCCGTGTGACACCGCACAGAAATATTTACGATTTGCTTGAAACCTATATTCCCGGTGCATACTTTATGAGTCATTACGATGCACCTACTCTCGGAGTACGGGGCATAATTTCTGACAGGAGCAACAAAGTGCTGCTATTAGTCAATGGGCAAGTAGCAAATCAAAAAGCAAGGAGTGGAGCAATTGCCGAATTGCAAAATTGGGACTTAGGTGATATTGACAAAATCGAAGTAATCAGAGGTCCCGGTTCGGTAACTTACGGACCGGGTGCAATTGCTTGTGTAATCAATATAATCACAAAAACAAAATCAACTAATGATGCGAGTGACTTCAAAGTCAATTACATTTACCCTTATAATTCAAAGGGTATTTCGACAAAATTTACCCAAAGGATTACTGATGATTTGAGTGTTTTTGGTTTTGCGAGCGTCCAACAAACTCAAGGATATTCACCTGAAAATGCTTATAACATTATGTATAACAGGTGGACTTTAAATGAGCATGAAACTCAAAATAAATATCAAGAATATTTGACTGATTATTTTGATAAGCCTCAAACTAAAATCCATTTTCAATTTGACTTATTCGATAACACAAGCCTATGGTTCAGATATGCAAATTCCGGCACTACAACTAATGGAGCTATACACAAGGCACAATATCAAATCGGTTTGGACGAGAATAATATTGCCATCATGGGTAATTACGCTAATCCTTTGCAAGTCAAACATGAACATTTCTTGGTTAATTTGCATAACGAAATCGAACTCAGCGCCAACTATTCATTCGCCTCAAATTTGCATTTTGGAACTGAAAATAATGCCAGGACAATGGGATGGTTTTGGATGTGGGGTCCAAACGATGCTCCAAATCAAAATATTTACGATGAACTAATTGACCACAAAAGCCTGAGAAACAAATACAACAACTTTTCAGAGAGTGAACTAAGTTGTGATTTCTTGTTGAGCGGTATAGCAAGTGATGATATCCGATTCGCATTAGGTACAACGCTTTCCTACAATAAATGGGGCTCTCCATGGTTTGCAGATGCCAATATGATTAGAATGGGCGACCATAGCAATATCATCAGCGGACCGGATTCGCCTATTTATGGACAAAGCCTATTTTTTGGTGTTGACTCTGCTAATGCAATTTTTGTTGGCAATGGTTGGTCCACATTCATGTATTCATTTTATGGCGAAGCCGAACTCGTAATTCAGAAATCAGTGACAGCCTTATTCTCAGCAAGAATGGATAAAGACAGCTATTCCGATTATCTTTTCTCGCCAAGAATTGCTTTAATCTATAAAATCAACGAAAATAGTTCGCTAAAACTAATAGCACAACAATCAAACAGAATGAATACAGCTGAAGAACTTTTCTTGCAAAATAGAGCAGGAAATATCTCTGCACCAGAAAAGCTGAACACACTTGAGATGATTTTTTCGAACACCTATTTGGGTAATATTTTAATTGAAGGCTCGGTTAACTATAATAATATTGATATTTTAAGCTGGTATGACCCAGATAGAACCACACGCGAAACAGGCAATTTGTCCATGATTGGAATAGAAGCAGAAATTAAATACAATACCAAATACATAGCCATAGGCTTGAATCATTCATTTACCCATATGCTTGATTGGGTATTAGCTCCCGGAGTTGAACGAAGCGGGATAAGCTATTCTGATTATAAATTTAGCTATTTGGGAAATTCGACTACCGGCTTTGGGAATAACATAAACAATTGGGCAAATAACAGCACCAAATTTTATGCAAACTTCAACTTATACGAGAAGAAATTAATATTGCATTTGAACGCAAGAGTATTATGGGGATTTGAAGGTGCTAAAGATGGATTGCAGTTAGTTAGACAATTAACAGAAGGTACGGCAGATGAACAATCAATCAGAGCTATTTTGGATGTGATGCGGCAGCAATCATTCTACGATTATGACTTCAGATTGAACGCTTCGATTAATTATAATTTTGTTCCAAAATCAACAATATCAGTTTTTTTGATGAATATCTCAAAAATCGGAAATAATTACAGATACAAATATGAAGCAGGAAATAAAGCAGAATCATATTTATTCAGAATGAATTTATTGGAGGAACCATTAACTATCGGATTGAAGTTATCATACGAAATATAATTTGAACGAAATTAATTGTGTAAGTATTTTCAAAATATTGCAAATATTAGCTGTAATTATTTAATCGTAATTGCATATTTTTTATTACTATTTATCCCAAACCTTTCCAAATCACAAGAATCGGACGAAAACTCACTCGTAATTGCCTATCTTGAACGTTTCACAAGATTTATCGAAAATCATTCTTTTACTCAATTTGACGATAAAAACAAAGATTTCAATTTGTATTATTATGGCAATAATACATTTGGAAAAAGATTTGAAGAAATATTCGCAACACAAAAAATCAAGAACCGAAAAGTCAATATTCGGTTTGTAAATAAAATCGAAGAATTGCAAGATGCAAATATGATTTTTATTTCCAAATCAGCCGAAAAAGATTTGGATAAAATCGTTGAATATGCAAACAGAAATGGGATACTAACAACATCATACTCTACAGGATTTGCTAAACGTGGTGTACATATTAACCTCTACATGCAGGATATGAAATTGAAATTTGAAATCAACCATAATTCTGCAAAAAAAGCAGGTTTCCACATTAGTCATTTGTTATTGTCAAAAGCACGAATAATTGAGTGAAGCTATGAAATCATCAACAAAATTAACCATAAGCCGGAAGCTAATCATTTTGATAACCTCAATCACAATGATAAGTACTATAATTGGTATGCAATTAGTTCAGATGTACGAGCGCGATAGAATCCAACAGTATTTAGAATACGAAATTCAATTAATCGCAAAATTAGTAGGTGAATTTTTGGTACCGACATTGATTTTCAATGACATTCCGGGTGCTTTCG
This sequence comes from Candidatus Kapaibacterium sp., assembly GCA_023957315.1. Taxonomy (NCBI): domain Bacteria; kingdom Pseudomonadati; phylum Bacteroidota; class Eximiradiia; order Eximiradiales; family Kapaibacteriaceae (SeqCode); genus Kapaibacterium (SeqCode); species Kapaibacterium sp. (SeqCode). Next base: position 24,947 of record JAMLHE010000011.1, on the reverse strand, counting down.
ACATATTCAAAAAGACAAATTCTATCGAAGATTTATCCGCAATTGTTGTTTACGATTCCGAAGGTAATTTTTTTACGGATTATTACAAACAGTCATTCATACCGAATAAAAATATTGACAATACATCATTAGCAAAATTAGACACTAATTTCATAGCCGACGACTACATAATTGTAGCCCATCAGATTTATTACAACGGCATTCATTACGGTTCAGTTCTAATATTTTCCGAATACAACAAATTTGATATTTGGAAAAACCAACTGAGTATTTCTATATTTTTGATTTTAGGCATCGTATTGATAATTTCAATTATACTATCTATTTCGTTACATAGATTTATATCGAAACCAATAACAGATTTGACAAAAATCGCTCTCAAAGTGATGCAGACAGGTGATTTCACAATTCGTGCATCAGAAAATCTCAAGGATGAAGCAGGAATTTTGAACCGCACATTCAATGCAATGCTTCGCACGATAGCCGGATATTATGCAGAACGAGAAGAAGTGGAGCAAACACTGAGAGATAACGAGATGAGGTATCGGGCATTATTTGATTACTCACCAATCCCGGTATTCCTGTTTGAGAGCGATAAATGCACGATGTTAAATTTTACCGCAATGCAGTTATTCAAAATTATCGAGAGAAACGATGTAATTGGCAGCCACTATAAAGAAATATTCAAAACCGACAGCGAAGAGCATTACGACTATATTTTCAACAACAGAACAGTCAACGAAAGGCGAGTAAGTTTCGATTTTGTAATTTTTGATAAGTTCAACAATCGTAAATACATTGAATTAACCTCGATGATGGTGCATACTAACGGAGTTGTTTCGTTGATAATAATGTGTATGGATATCAGCGAAAAGATTCACTTCGAATCGGAATTGCTCAAGATGAATCAAGAGCTCGAAAACCGCGTCAAACAGCGTACAAATGAATTAGAGACAACGATGATGCAATTGAACCATAAAAATCAGCTGATGAATCTGAAAGAAATCGAATTGAACGAAGCAAAAGATGAGGCTGAACGTGCAAATAGAATCAAAAGTGAATTCATAGCAAATATATCTCACGAAATTCGCACACCGATGAATGTAATCAAGGGATATAGTGAAATGCTTTTTAAGAGGATAACTGAGCCCGAGAACATTAAAATCTTGAAATCGATAGTTTACAGTTCCGAAACCTTGCTTTCAATCATAAATGACATATTGGATTTGTCCAAAATTGAAGCAGGGAAGCTGCTTATTTCTCCTCATGAAGTGGATTTGGTCAAAACTTTCTTTGAAGTTCAAGATATGTTTTCCTCGCGTTGCCAGGACAAAAATCTAACTTTAACATTCGATTTCCCGCAGGATTTACCATCGCAAGTTATGATTGACGGAACACGACTCAACCAAATTTTGTTCAATCTGATAAGCAATTCAATCAAATTTACCGAGCAAGGATATATTAAAGTTATATGTAGTTATGAAATATTAACACCGGTAAGCATGAAGTTGAGATTGACCGTAGAAGACACCGGAATCGGAATCAAGGCTGAAAATATCGAATATATATTTGATGCTTTTGCTCAGGAAAGGTGGCAATCCAAAGCAAGCCAATTAGGAACAGGGCTAGGGCTAACGATAACCAAGAGACTTGTGGAAAGTATGAACGGTATAATAACAGTTGTCAGTCAGGAGAATACAGGTACTGCTTTCACGGTAGAATTCAACGAAATTACTATTTTACCAAACGGAAACACAGTCAAATTATTAAAAGAAGGATACAAACCAAAATATCATTGTGAACATTCCTGCAAAGCTTTGATTATTGACGATTACGAGCTTAACAGATTAGTCCTTAGGGACAAACTCGAAGAATTCGGCATTCAGATTTACGAAGCTCATGATTTGAAAAGTAGTCTCGAAGCTATCGAAAAGAACGAATTTCAGATTATTTTTGTAGATTTGGTCATCCCTGAGCACGATGGGAACGAAATTGCGAAACAAATCAGAAAATCGAAACATTTCAACAACTGTCCGCTAATTGTCTATACAGCATCGTTGACTTTCTCCTTAGATGAAAATTCAAATTTCGACGATTTATTGACTAAACCTGTAAAAAATTCAATATTGCACGATTTAATCAAAAAATATCTCGGAGAAATGTTGGAGCAAGCCCATGAAGAAATTGAACAGATTCAGTTTGATGATAGTGAAATTGTAGTAATTGACGACAAAAAGTTAGACGAATTGATAGATTTAATCAACTCCAATTGGGCAGATACTGCTTATGAATTGAGTCAAAGTCAAATCATAGACGATATACAGAACTTCATTGTCACATTAAAATCGAAAGTTGATTACTTCTCAATCCAAATTTTCGAGCAATATACATTCGTATTGGGAAAAGCAGCAGAAGAATTTGAAATCAGCCGAGTAAAAAATATACTCGATGGAATTACTTCGCTTAGAGATGAATTAGTAAATATCAGGAATTTGAGAAGGAAAAAATAATGACGGGACAGCCTATCCCTCATACATACAGCCCAATCAAGCATTTGACGGACAATACGTAAAAACACGTATTCGGAAAAAATACCAAATTGTTGGTATTGCATATGTGATTTTAATTGATTTTTTTAGAACCAGCATTTGAAACAATTATGCTTTAAGTTTTTTGAAATCTCTCATATACGTAAAAACACGTACTCGGAAAAATACCAAATGCTTGGTATTGTATATTTGATTTTTTTAGTTTTTATTTGAATCGGAATTTGAAACTATTATTCTTTAAGTTTTTTTGAAAACTCTCATATACGTAAAAACACGTACTCGGAAAAAATACCAAAAGCTTGGTATTGCATATGTGATTTTTTTAGTTTTTATTTGAATCAGAATTTAAAATAATTATTCTTTAAGTTTTTTTGAAAACTCTCATATACGTAAAAACACGTATTCGGAAAAATACCAAATTGTTGGTATTGTATATTTGATTTTTTTAGTTTTTATTTGAATCGGAATTTAAAATAATTATACTTTAAGTTTTTTGAAATCTCTTATACGTAAAAACACGTACTCGGAAAAATACCAAATGCTTGGTATTGCACACATAAAAAAAGCGTTATATTTTAGTAGCGTTAAGAAATGAAAACAGTAACATTGTTCTTTGAAAACATCAACTCAGCGGAAAAAAAAGCGAACCCGACGAAGCGGCCACTTCATCGGGCTCAAAGGGTGTCTTATCATGAAATAAAACATTTACAAAGACGAACATTTTTCCGCCTTATTTTACGAAAACAAAATGACGAAGGAAGTGCCTCGAAATGTGATTACGGCCGGTTACATTGCAAAGCACAACCCAAAGCATATTGTGAATTATAAACATTTTACAAAATTTTTTAAAGGGTTTTATCATGAAAAAGTTTTTAGCAATCATCGTAGTTGCAATATTAGCAACATCTTTCGCTTTCTCACAACACAATCTTCCTGTAAGTGCAAACGCACAATTTGATGTAAAAGTAATTCTACCACTTACTTGGACACCGCCGGCTGATGTAGATTTAGGCGCTGTCATTACCGGTTTTGAAAAACCAATAGTCAAATCTGCTACCTTTACCTTAGAAGGAGAGGCATTATATGGCGTTGAAGTCACTACACATGACCCGGCTGTTGTTGACGGAGTCGTACTTAATGGAACCTGGTCCGGTGGTGGAAATGCTACTTTGGGTACAGACGGCAAACATTTGGTTGTATATACAACAAGCAGTGTAAATGCAACTGGTGCTACTTCAAACGGAGAGAAAACATTTACGATTGGTGTTGAAGCAAAATATGCAGGATTGTAAATAATTGGCACATGAGCTGAAAAGTTCATTGTTAACCGGAGTAAATATATGAAAAACATCATAATAATATTGATAATAATGATATGCGGATGGAATACGCTCCTCTCGCAAGGAATAGACTTCAATACTCCGGTATTAGAATCAGGCAATTTGACTTGCTTAGTTATTACTCCTTTGTCTGTGACGCCTACTTGGCATGGCGATTTTTTAAATTGGCCCACAGTTCCCGTTGGTTCGAAATATGAATTCGGCACTAACGGAGACGAAGATTCGGACAGAAGGAGTATCTTTACATTTACGGGCGAATCCGCGAGGGATATCGAGATATGTCTGGAAACTGAGACGATGAAAGATAATGTAGAAATATTTTTTACTTTCAGAGGTACTCAAACACCACAAATTGGTCAACCACTCAACGGGATTCCTCTACTAAATTTTAATGACAGCAAAGAAATTGTTAATTTAAGTGCCGAAGGGAAGTACTATCTGCATATTATTTATCACTGGGTTTGGGCTCACGATGGTGCAGAACCGGGATTAAAGGTCTTCGTTCAAACCATAAATGCCCAATATCATAATTTATAGTTTTTAAGGGAGTAAAGTACTCCCGAAACTTATTTTTTAATTTTATTTAGGAGAATATCATGAAAAAGATTATTTTAATTGCAATTTTTTTAGGAGCTTTCGGAACGCTTTTAGCACAAACACATAATGCTCCTGTATTAGATAATGGTAACTTGAAAGCAAAAGTTATCAGACCATTGCTATTTACTGATATTTCAGGTGGCAATCAAAACATTCCTTTTGAAGTTATTAAGGGACAATCAAGACTTTTTTCCCCAGGTGAAATGGTGAAATTATTCAAAATGGAAAAAGAACCTAAGATTCATGCACAGGTTAATATTCAATGCGATGATGTAGTAGGGAATGTTGCAATTACAGCCGTATGGTACTGGTTTGATACTCAACCAGATTGGAGCGGATATTTAACAGGTACTCCAATTAATCCTGCTTCAGGTTGGTATTGGATTGAAACAGACCCAAGTGATCCAGTCGGAACTTATGAAGGATGGATAGGTGTCGAAATAACTAAGATTAATGCTGAAAACACTAATGTAACTGTAGGAACAAAGACATTCACCGCTACAATAAGTGGATCTTACATCGGACTATAATCTAATAATGGGGTTGGCATGAAAAAGATTTTATTATTCGTCGCTTTCTTGATGTTGACAGCAAATGTATTTGCTGATGAGCATAATACGCCTATACCATCTGAAGGCTCCATGACAACTAAGGTTATTCAGCCGTTGAATGTAACTGCTCCGTTTGGCTTCATGGAAATTGAAGTTATACAAAATCAGACACGTACTTTGACAGAAGATAATGAATGGAATTTCTTAGTTGGAGGTGAACCCGGAATGTTAGTAAACATCAATTTCATGGGACCAGATGCTTTTGATCCGGTGGGCAATCTCCCCACATTGAACGGACAATGGCACGGTCCTGATGGTCAACCTGTCGTAGGGAATAATGGTCAATACCAAATTCCCGATTATCCGGTTGATTCATTCTTTGATGTATTTTACAGACTTGACGGAATTGACGCAACAGGTGCAGATATCGGACTCATTGAATACGAGCTTGGTATAGAGTATTGTTACCATGGGCTATAAGCTATTGTAAGGAAAATAATGCACCCATAGAAATATGGGTGCATTTTTAATCAAATGAAAAAAATAAAAGACATATTAATTTTTATTATTCTGACATATTTCGCCACGGGATATGTTAGTTTTAGCTTTGAGGAAGAGGAAAATACTATTGAAATCTATACTTCTTTAGATTTGAATATCGGCGATGTACCCGTCGGCACAAAAAAACATTTTGATTACGAAGAGCAAGTAATAACATTTGTAATCAAATGCAAGCAGAATAGACTAATCCGAATCACCAAGATTAATGAAATCGGAAACGACATGGTGATAATTGATGCGGAATGGAAAGTTGGTCCTTATACGGGGCTCGAATTTAAGTTTGATGACATTGGAGTATTCAGGAGCGAGCAAGATTTATTTTTAGTAAAAATCAAAATAAAATCAGTTGAAGTCAAGAAATTCGCACTATCCGGAAAATATGAAATATCACCCAAAATAGCTGTGGAATATGCGGATTTGTAACTGATTTTAAAAATGTAATTATCCAAATTTTTATATATTTTGTCAGGAGTTATTTATATGAAAAGCTTTACTTTAATTTGCGTAATAACACTTTTACTCGTGTTTAGTGATTTGTCTGCACAAGTAGGTATATACCCCCAGGCAGTTTTTCTGAATCAGAAAAATCGGGCAAGTAATCTGAAAGTTCTCAACATGACTAATGAAACGAAGGAAATAATAATTGATTTACAATTCGGATATCCCGATTATGATTCACTCGGAAACTACTCTCTCGTATATGGAGATACAATACCCGAGGCACAGTGGTCAGCAGTCCCTTATGTTAGGGTATTTCCTAAAAGATTACTTTTAAAAGCCAACGAGGAACAAGTTGTAAAGTTTATGTTAGGCAATATGGGTGATATACCCGATGGTACTTACTTCGGGAGAATTCACGTGCTTTCAAAGAATCCGCCTGAAGAAATTGATACAAGCTATACCGAGACTATCACTGCAAAGATTGACATTCATTTTACTCTAATTTCAGCATTAATAGTCGAGAAAGGGAAATCCTTCTGCAATGTTAATGTTAAACCTGTAGGCACATATGCTGATTCAGCAAAAGTAAATATAATGGTGCAAATAAATAAAGAAGGTAATGCCCCATTCTTAGGCACATCGGAAATGAGAGTCTATGATATGGCAGGTAAATTAATAGCCGAAAGTAAGGAAATGACTCCATATTATTTTACCGCAACTCGTTCGTTCAAATTTGACAAAAGATTATTTGCAAATGGTCGCTACAAAGTAGAGTTGTCAATGTCAAACGAGCATAAAGATGTTCCAAGTGATTTCAAAGTACCATTCAATCCACTCAAAGAGACATTCATAGTTGATGTTGATGGCATCTGATGAAATTATCGGGCAGATATTTATTATTACTTCTGCCCTTTTTTATTCTGTCAAATCACCTATCCGGTGCTGAAGAATCAAGGGAGGAGGCTATCTTCGGGTTAGTACATAATAGATACTCGTCCGAATTCATTGTATTTATGCAAAATGACAGTATATTTTTACCTTTCGAAGACGTCCTATCCTTTTTCAAAATATTTTATACCGTTAAAGACAATCGACGATTTCAAGGTTACGTCAATAACTCTGATAGCTCCTTTTCTATTGATTTTATTTCCAAAGAAATCATAGATATATCAGGCGATAAATACAGCCTAAGTGATGATTTATGGTTTGCTACAGATTTGCAAATATTTGTCAGAACAGATATTTTTGCCGATATTTTCAAACTTCAATTCAGAGTAATGTTTAACAGTTTGTCAATCATTGTCCAATCTCCATATGAAATGCCATTTCTAAGAACAATTCGCACCAACCAAACTATGGATTCGTTTACAACGAAAAGCAAAGAAGAATATAATTTCCCTTTATTATCATCAAGCTCGTTCACTCTATTGAATGGCGGAGTTTTAGATTATAGTTTAGGGACCTCGCAATCGGCAAATTTCCAAAGTTATAATTTTAACAGTAACCTTGGTCTTGAATTACTAAACGGGGAGTTTCAATACAATATCTTTGGGCGATATTTTTCTGACAAAATTAGCTATCAAGACCGATTCAGATGGCGATATTTAGTAAATTCAGATTGGCTCCAATCAATTTCAGTGGGTAACGTGCAAAACATGTCAATCAGAACTTCAGGCAGTAGGGGCTTCAGACGTCCATTTTATAATTTACGCGGGATTCAGTTAACAAACGAAAATTATAAAATGCCAAATGTATTCACAGATTATATAATCGAAGATGTAATCGAGCCAAACTGGACTGTCGAGCTTTATTTAGCTGACCAGTTGTATGACGTGAAGAAAGCAGATATGAACGGATACTATCGTTTCGAAATCCCATTAACCTACGGAATGACTAATATTAATGTAAAGATTTACGGTACAAAAGGTGAATTTGTAACTGAGGAACGAATTTTAAATATCCCGAATCAAATATTGGTGCCGGGTGAACTCAAATACTCACTATCAGCAGGTGAAGATGATAACACCGGCATAAAATTGCTCGAAGGCACATTAAACACAGGTATCTTCTCATGGCTGTCAACATCATTCACCGCAATAAAGGAAGAAACTTCTAATGACTTTTATGTAATCAATCAGACAGCAATTAATCTATTCAACAATACCTTACTCAATTTATCAGCCACTAATCGTGGAATATATGAAGCAGGTATAAAGCTACCAAGCAACAAAATTGGAAATTTCGAAATATACTATACTTATTTTGATAGAAATTCTCTGAATACAAATCAGTTAAGCTCAATTAATTTTGTAGCTTCGTTAAATAGGATTGGCAAAATACCTCTTTCGTTTTCATTTTACGGTTCGAGGGATGAATATACAGATTGGAACTCGAATAATTTATATTCAACTTTGAATTTCTTCTTCCTATCTCTCAATTTCTCGATTCGACACAACTTGACTTTAAGAGACAGGGCAATGATAATTGACAATATCTCTCAGAATATGACGGTAAGCACAACATACTCATTAAACAGAATGCCAAAAATGCTTGACTTCTTAAACAGAGTTTCAATGAACGCATCTGCATATTTAGACCCGACGACATTAAACATAACATCAGTCTCAGGTGGATTTCAAATGCAAATCATGCGAAATCTGTCTTTTAATAGCAATTATATATATTACCCAAGCAATAAGAGTTCATCGTTCAGGATTGGTTTAAATCTAAATACACAATCGTTAAGAAGCAATTCATCTGCTGATATGTTTAACGGAAGAGACCCGATTTTCACAACTGATGTTAGCGGTTCACTTGAATTTGATTCGCAAAACTTAAGATTTGCTTTTATTAACTCGATGGGTTCATCATCAATGCATGGTAAAAGTTCCATTGCTGTCAAATTTTTCGTTGACCGAAATTATAACGGAATATTAGATGACGATGAAGAATTAATTCCCGATGCTGATTTTGTTTTATTAGATGCTTTAGCAAAGAAAACAAGATTGGGGGATTATTATGTAGTGACAAATCTAATGCCCGGAACTAAATATAACATAAGGATTAAAACTGAATCATTACCCAGCAATTCATTGATACCAATGATAGATGAGTTTGCCTTTATTTCTAAACCATACACATATAAATCAATTGATATTGCTTGTCAACCTGGTGGTGTAATCGAAGGTTACGTTAAAAGACAATTTGAAACAGGATTACGCGGTCAAGGCGGTATCAGACTTCATATAAAAGGCTATGAGAACAATTATAATTCAAACGTACTCGGTTTTTCTGATGGTTCCTATTTTTTTGACGGATTGCCCGTCGGCAAATACACCGCTCAAGTGGATTCTATGCAATTGGCGATTTTGAAGTGTAAGTCTGTGCCTAAGATTATCGAATTTGAGGTTAAGCCATCGGAGTATGGGGATTTTATTTCTAACCTCAATTTTGTTTTGTTCGACGCTGATTCTATGGACCTTTGGCAAAAGCAACGTCAAGATATGATTGCAATGCAGCTGGATAAGCTTAAGGATTTTGAAAATAGTGGTGGCGGTGCTTTGGCTATGTCCGGAGCGCTTGCTTCAAATGAATATGAACAAACAACATTGGCTCATTCGAGAGAAATCATTGAAGCAACTGATTACGATAACTTTTTGAAGGGTTTTAATAAGGATGCTCCTGAGAATGCAGGAATGATTGAAGGCAAGATTATTTTCGACAATGAAATACTTAAAGGTGAAATCTCTGATTTTCATGTATTTATCGAGGGCATTGATAATAAGTACCTCACTAAATCAACTGTATTTGGCGATGGGTCGTATTTTGGTAATGGATTAGCTCCCGGTAAATATAGAGTGTATCCCGCAAAATACTCTTTGGATAGACTCGAATGCAAGGTGGAGCCAATGTATCAAGAAATTGAGATCACGAATAATCCGGTTGGCGATACCGTATTCAATTTGTCGTTTAAACTGTTTAAGTAGAGGTTTGGGGACGTGATAAAAGTAATTTAGTTCGCAATCTCGAAGAGATTGAATATCAATAAAAACAAAGCTACGATTTCAGCAAGCTATTTCATAGTGGCGGGAAATTTGAGCACGAATTTTGAGCCTTTGCTATGTTGGGATATATAACTCACTTCGCCATTCAGCAATTCTACAATCATTTTTGTAATCGCCAGCCCAAGACCTGTGGTAATTTCGTGATTAGTTGCTTGAGATGACAAGCGAGCGAATTTTTTGAATAACAATGGTTGTTCTTCTTCCTTGATGCCGGGTCCTTCGTCTTCAACTTCGACAACAAACATTTGTCTCATGTTTTTGTTGATTGATTCACTGTATGCAATAACTGTTATTTGGGATTGCATAGGTGAAAATTTAATTGCATTTGATAGTAAATTATCAATACATTCTTTTATCAACGATAAATCTTGGTAAACACTAAGTTGTTTAATTTTATTGATATAATTAATATTAATATTTTTTGCTTTAGCGATTTCTTTAAAATAATTAATTGAATCGTCTAATAAATAATTGATATCAAATTCAGTAAAATATGGTTGGACTTTGCCTTCTTCTAATCGAGTGACATAACTCAAATTCATAATTATTTTATACATCGTCTCGCCGGTTACGGCAATATCCGAAAGTAAATCCATTTTTTCGACATCAGAAAACTTTTGGTAACGTTCAATTAGGAGTTTGGTGAAACCTTGGATTACTAAAAGTGAGTTTTTTAAATCGTGGGTGGCAATCGCCAAGAAATGCCTTAAATCATCGTTCAACTGAGCTAATTTTTTGCTTTGCCGCTTTATCATATCTTTAGAGGCTTTGAGTTCGAGATTGGTCTTAACGCGAACTTTAAGTTCTTCTTGCTCAAAAGGTTTAGTAACATAATCAACTGCTCCGAGCTTTAGCCCTTTTACAATGTCCTCCAATTTTGTTTTTCCGGACAGGAATATTATTGGAATATCAATATTATCAGGGTTTTCTTTGATTGCCCTACAGACATCGAATCCATTGATTTCAGGCATAAGAATATCAAGCAATATCAAATCAGGTTTGAGGCTGCTTGCCAATTTAATGCCTTCAATTCCGCTAACAGTAACAGATTTGCGATATTCTACAAAAATGTCACAAAGGAAATGAAGATTTTCTTTGCTATCATCAATAATCAAAATTAACGGTTTTTCTCCGTTTTCAATATCGCTCATATTTTTTCTCAGAATGATTAAACAAATATAAACAGAAAGTTTGATATTAAAAAATTAATTTCAAAATACTATGAGTTTATATTGAATTCAAAAAAAAGCTACTCTTGGTTGGAGTAGCGTGATGATAAATATCATTTTAGGGTTAATAATTTATAATCTCATTTTACGATTAGAAGCTGAGTTTTTTGCAAAATTGTTGGCGATTTGAAAATCAAAGTATAACTCCCGTTTGCCAAATCTGTCATATCTGCGTCTAAACTAATTGACTTCTCATCTCGTATATCAGCATTAAAGATAGTTCGGACGATTTCCCCCTTGAGATTATAGAGTAAAATTTCGGTTTGACCACCCTCGGAGAATGAGACATTAATTTGAATTGAGTTCTCCGCCGGATTGGGGTTAACACTAGCGATTCCGGCTTTGCTGTTTGCGTTGAATAGCCGTGTGCCGCCTTCGTAGCAGATGCCGAGAAGTTTGAATGTACCGTCTTCGTGAGAAATAGTTGTGTTTCCGCCAATTGCTTCAATATTTGTTAGTTCAAGTTTGCTGATTTCGGCATTTCCAAGTCCTGCTCTGAACCAGACAGTGGCAAGTGTATCACCTGTTTTAACATCAGTCGGTAAATCTTCAATTTTGATTTTTGCATTACGCTCGTCAATGTAATCCATCGTATAATCAAGCGGATAGAGCATACTCGGATTAAAATTGAGCTCTAAGCTGAAACTTTCAGTTCTGGAAAGTTGCATTAAGTAACTGTCTGTGACAACAATATAGACTTTCACGCCATCTGAGGCATATCCTTTGGCGTCTAATACATTGAGTGTGATTGCGGAGGAATCATTATCAATTATCCCTTTGCCGAATAGTTGGACTACAGCAGGGCTGCCTACACCTTCATAATGAAATTCCAAGGTACCGCTTGTTCTGCCGGGTGAATTTGCCGAAAATCTTAAATCCATCAAGGCTTGCTCTCCGGGTTGAAGTATGAAATTGCCACCACCTGCAAGTGTTGAAAAATCAACATCATTAGGGTAATTATGTTTTGTATCTAATATTTCAAAGGGCGCATTGCCAATATTTTTGACAGTTACAGCTTGCATGGAATCAACAAAATCTCCCACATAAATAGTTCCGAAATCTATTAATGAATTGACTATTTGAAGTTTTGGCTCTACTCCTTCGCCGATTATATTTTGAATAATTGTCTCAGCTTGAGTAACGATTACGATTTCAGCTGAATGAAGACCAACTCTATTGGGAATGAATCTAAACTCGGCATGATGGCTTTGGTTACTTTCAATCGTATATTTAGGGAATCCCGAGACAAGCGAGAATGCTGATGCATCCGCACCTTGGATATAGATTGAATTCACTCTGAATTTCCAAGAGCCTGTATTCATAATAAATTCGCTGACTACAGAATCTTTCGCAGAACCGAGCAACACTTGGAGCATATCAATATCTATTACCAAAGTTTCGGGCATTACAATCGCCCATACTGACTTTGAAGTATCAGATTGTGTTTGTGAAATACTCGGTTTGGGACACATGCCCAAAAATATTATTATCAATATGAAAATTCTACTTATAGCAATCATAAAAATACCCATCGAAACATATAAAAATTTAATAAAAATTCAGAAACTTGCTTATTATAATTTATTAGCATTTTAAAGCGAGACTTGAAACCAAGCATAAATTGTCTCTTATTCCTTAACGCACCTAACAGAATATCCAATATTTTTTGGAACAAGAACACCCCTATACATTGAAGCAACAGAACGAGATAAAGCTCTACTCGGAGCTTCATCATCATTATTTTGAGCTGCAATCCACCAAATAGTGAATTCATTAATACTATTGAAGCGCCCATCTATATAACCGGCAGGTAGGGCGTAAAAACCGGTACTGTTTGTCGCACCGGTATTGGGACTTAACCAGTATCCGTCACCATTTTCTAATGTTCCGGCGCTTTTTAATTTACCACCGGCAACAGTTTCACCGCCTAAGCAATCTGCCATTTCAGACCACTCTAATTCTATTGGAACCCGCCATCCGATTGGAGCTAAACCACGTGGGTCGTTAACAGCATACCAATTATATAATTTACCATATATTTCGCCGTTTGCCGGGTCATTGTCATAATAACACCAAGCACCCTCTCTTTTTCTCCCGGCATCAATCCAATCATCATACGTTTCAGCGTGTCGAATTGGTTCACCATTCCTATAAAATTCTACATCAAGATTACACCCCATCCATATCTGATCACAAATTTTAATGTTTGGATTATAGCACAAAGAATTGGATGCACCGCGAGCAGTCACTCTTGCTAAACAGTCGTTGCTCGGTGTCTTAGGTACTTGCCATCTATAACTCAACCCTTTTGCATTTTCTTCAATGACAATCCAACTTAAGCCATTATCAGTACTATATTCAATTTTAACCGGTTCGTAATCGGGGATTCCGTCCCACGTAATCACCGTATCACTGCCAACTACGAAAGATTCGCCACCGTTCGGTTCGATTAATTTTAATGTACGTCGCATTGGTTGGATTCCGGGCCAACCTCCCTTGGCATAATAATTAAATGAGCAAAAATCACTTTCTATTACAAACTTAGCTTTAACATAACCACTATCCACAGGTATGTAACTTACTGTCAACTCTCTACTTTCACCTTCATTCAAGACGAAATTTGTAGGCGAAATCGTAAAAGCCGGATTATCGCTTACAATGTTTGATACTATAAAATCTGAGTTTTTTGCAGTAATTATTATAGTTGTATCTATTTTTATATCGGGAATCGGGTAAAAGAAATTTACCGTAGATGGTATTAATTCAAGTTGCACATTTGTAAAATCCGGGGATTTATAATTTAAGGTGGAACTAATTCCATTCCATTTCAATTTGACATTAATATCGGCTGTTAAACAGGATTTTTCACTTACCCATTCTATTTCGCAAGGTTCGCTATTTTGTTCGATTTGCAGTATTCTTCGGTAGATTTCTTCGGTTTGCTCTTTGCTTATTAATTGTTCAAACCACTGTCCACCGGTTTGTGTCGCAATATTACGCAAAATTTCAGGACATTTCATACCAAATGCCACGCAATAAACTGTTGCATTTATTGAATTCGCTTTTTGAATAATAGCTGATTCATTGCCATTAGCATGTCCATCCGTGAGGAAAACTACAACTCTTTTATGTTTGCCTTTCTCGGCAGCAAGTAAAGCTCCGGCAACAGGATTTATGAATCCGGCATCGAAATTTGTTCCACCACCGACGCTTAATCCATCTATAGCATATAGTAACTTGTTTCTATCTGTAGTGAAGTCTTGAATAAAATTATTGCCGGAATTAAACGATGTAATAGCACATTCAGAATTACCCAACTGAAGTCCTTCAACCCAAGCCCTGCTCGCGGCTTTAGCATTCTCAATCCTCTGCCCCTTCATAGAGCCACTCACATCAATTGTCAATACACTTGAGATTGCAATTGGTGGCTTCGGCGCCGGACAAGTGACTTTTGTTACATTGCGCTTCACCCCATTTTCCAATAATTCAAAACCCGATGCTGATAGATTAGTTACCTGATTCCCTTCAGCATCGAAGGCATAGAACTTAGCTCGGATGATTGGAAAGTTGGAAGTGTCAATGTCGAATAAAGTCAGACTTTGCCCGCTTGCTTGATTTCCCCACAGCAATATAAATAGTAGCGCCACGGCGAAAAGGCTTTGAATTTTGATGGAGTTTTTCATAAATCACCTATTTATCTCATTATGACTAAATTTTTTGTTGCAATGTAAGTCGGCGTTATCAATACTAAATAATACTGTCCCGAGCTTAAATCCGAAATGTCACTTTTGAGTTTTTGTACGCCAAGAGTGGCTATTGATTGTTTGAAAAGCTCTTTTACCTTTTCGCCCTGAATATTGTAAATCAATAGTTCCGTCTGTCCTTCCTCATTTAATTGCAAATCAACTTCGAGTATGTTCTCAGCGGGATTGGGATTTACACTTGCGATTCCGGCTTTGCTGTTTGCATTGAATAGCCGTGTGCCGCCTTCGTAGCATATTCCGAGCAGTTTGAAAGTGCCGTCTTTGTGTGTAATTGTGGTGTTGCCACCAATTGCTTCGATGTTTGTCAAATCAAGTTTGCTAATTTCGGCATTCCCAAGTCCTGCTCTGAACCATATTGTTGCAAGAGTATCACCGGTTTCTACATCAACAGGCAAATCTTCAATTTTGATTTTTGCATTTCGCTCGTCAATGTAATCCATTGTGAAATCAAGCGGATAGAGCAAACTTGGGTTGAAATTTAATTCTAAGCTGAAACTTTCGGTGCGAGAAATTTGCATCAAGTAGCTATCTGTGACCACAATATAGACTTTTACTGCATCTGAGGCGTATCCTTCGGCATCTAATACTTCGAGTGTGATTGCTGAGGAATCACTATCTATAATACCTTCGCCGAATAGTTGCACCACAGCAGGACTGCCAACACCCTCGTAATGAAATTCCAGCGTTCCGCTTGTTCTGCCGGGCGAATTTGCCGAAAATCTTAAATCCATCAAGGCTTCTTCTCCGGGTTGAAGTATGAAATTGCCACCACCTGCAAGTGTTGAAAAATCAACATCATTAGGGTAATTATGCTTAGTGTCTAATATTTCAAAGGGTGCATTGCCAATATTTTTGACAGTTACTGCTTGCAATGTATCAATCATTTCCCCAACATAAATAGTTCCGAAATCTATTAATGAATTGACTATTTGAAGTTTTGGCTCTACTCCTTCGCCGATTATATTTTGAATAATTGTCTCAGCTTGAGTAACGATTACGATTTCAGCTGAATGAAGACCAACTCTATTGGGAATGAATCTAAACTCGGCATGATGGCTTTGGTTACTTTCAATCGTATATTTAGGGAATCCCGAGACAAGCGAGAATGCTGATGCATCCGCACCTTGGATATAGATTGAATTCACTCTGAATTTCCAAGAGCCTGTATTCATAATAAATTCGCTTACAACGGAATCCTTCAAGGAACCCACCAAAACTTGGAGCATATCGATATCTCTCGATGCAGCTTTTGGCTCAACAATAGAAAATACTGCATCGGAAACATCAGATTGCAATATAGTAGGCCAGAAAAGTTTTACCACCCAAAAGTCAAAAGCACCCAAATTAACTGTAACATCTTTATCATTTGAATCTGTCCACCCAGCAATAATAAAACCACCACCGCTCGTTTCTTGAACTGAATAAGCTATATCAATTTTACTTCCTCCAAATGTCTTTTGCCATTCTAAGCTTCCATCGTCACTTAATTTAAAAATCCATGCATCTGAACTACCCTTATTCTCAGTAACATCGCCATCCCTTGATTCTGTTCCACCTACGACAATAAAACCACTATCAGCGGATTCTATAATGGAATAAGCAAAATCGTTAAAACTCCCTCCAACAGTCTTTTGCCATTCGAGACTTCCATCAAATTTTAATTTTATTATCAATGCATCAGAAACCCCCTTATTCACGGTGATATCGCTATTTCTTAATTCTGTTGTACCTGCGACAATAAAACCATTATCATCGGTTTCTATAATAGAATAAAATATATCGTTTAAAAATCCTCCGTACGTATTCTGCCATGCGATACTTCCATCAATATTTAATTTTAATACCCATGCGTCTTGTCCCCCTTTGTGATAAGTAATATCATAATCGTTTGATTCAGTATAACCTGTTACTATATAGCTACCATCTCTAGTTTCTATGATGGAATAAGCTTTATCATGTGAAGTCCCTCCGTAATTTTTTTGCCATTCTATACTTCCATTTAGATCTAATTTGAGTACCCATACATCATAACCACCCTTGTTCTCTGTAACATCACCGTTGGTTGATTGAGTATGTCCTACAACAATATAACCACCATCTTCCGTTTGTTGAATTGATTCTCCAGAGTCAAACCAATTTCCTCCATATGTCTTTTGCCATTCGAGTACTCCATCATACGTTAATTTCAACACCCATAAGTCATTATAGTCAATATAACTTTTGTTAACAGTTACATCTCCGTCACGTGACCTAGTAAATCCAACAACAATATATCCTCCATCACTTGTTTCTTGAATAGAATATGCGGCATCATCTTTAATTCCACCATATGTCTTTTGCCATTCGATACTACCATCAAATTTTAATTTTAATACCCAAAAGTCACTAGCACCCTTGTTTTCTGTAATATCGCCATTGTTTGATTCAGAGTAACCGGTTACAATAAATCCACCATCACTTGTCAGTTGGATAGAATATGCTCTTTCATGATTACTTCCACCATAAGCCTTTTGCCACTCGATTTGTGGAGCTGGGCTATTTAAAATGCCATCTCCTTGGCTGACCCTAACCAGACATTGGCTACTTAAAGGACGTGGAATATTGGTCCATTTGAAATTTAATTCACTTGCATTATGAGTAATAGTTTGCCAATTTTGACCGTTATCTGTACTGTATTCTAACAGCACTTTGTCTGAAGGCGGAATTCCTTCCCAAGTGATTATTGTATCGCTACCGACAACGAATGTTTCGCCACCGTTTGGGTGAGTCAGTTTTAATGTTTGAATTGTTGGTTTTTTACCTTTATATCCACCACTTGCATAATATTCCGTAGGACAGGGTTCACTTTCAATCACAAACTTACAGAAGTTGTAGCTGCTGTCTGTGGGAGTATAACTTACGACGAGCTCACGACTTTCACCTATTTTCAATACAAAATTAGTCGGCTCAATCATAAATGCTTTATTATTGCTCGTTATATTCGTTACTGTGAAATTTTTATTCATTGCTGTAACAGTTACTGTTTTTTCAACTTTAATGCCAATTTTAGGATTTAGAAATTTCACTGTTGCAGGATTAAATTCTAATTTTGCTACTGATGAAATGTGACTTTGGTAGCTTGTCGTGGCTTTTGTACCAGAACTTTTAATTTCTAATTCTAAATTTGTTAGTCCTCCAATACAAGGTACTTCGCTTTCCCATTCAATTTCACAAGGGTCTGCACCTTGAGCTACTTGCATTATTTTTCTATAAACTTCTTCAGCCTGCTCTGTTGTTGTGATGTTTTCAAACCATAGCCCACCTGTCTGTGTTGCAATTTTTTTTATACTTGGAGGGCAAGGCATATTAAGCGTAACTCCATAAACAATAACCCCCAGCGATTTTGCCTCTTGAATAATCATGTCAGTCTTTGGTTCATGGTTTGGCATGCCATCGGTTATAATGATAAGAACTCGTTTAAACTTAGCTTTTTGAGCAATAAGCAATCCCCCTGCCATAGGATTCAATAATGCCATATCGTAGTCAGTTCCGCCATATGCATTTAATTTTTCAAGCTCTTCGAGCAATTTACTTTTATCTGTTGTAAAATCCTGAACTATAAAATTTTTATCATCAAAAGCTGTAATGGCACATTCTGATTTCCCCAAAGGAAGCCCTTGAATCCAAGCCGTGCAAGCTGCTTTGGCATTAGCAATTACTCTGCCACTCATAGAGCCGCTCACATCAACAGTCAATACGCTCGAAATTGCAACTGGTGGTGCCGGTGTGGGACAAGTAACTTTTGTAATATTTCGCTTCACTCCATTTTCTAATAATTCAAAATCCAAAGGAGAGAGATTTAAAATCTGATTGCCTTCCGCGTCTAAAGCATAAAATTTTGCTTTAATAGTCGGAAAATTGGAAATGTCAAGGTCAAATAATGACAGACTTTGCCCGTTTGCTTGATTTACATATAACGCTAAAAAAAGTAGCGCCACAGCGAAAAGGCTTTGTTTATTGATGGGGTGTTTCATTTTATTTCTCCAAATAACAGATGGATAGCAATTCGCCGAGCATCCTTCAGATTGATTATTTTACTTTTGTTTTCACTATAATGTTTACGGTTCTGCAATAGAAGCGTCCTTCGGGTAATTCATTGTTATAGAGCAATTTGTCGCCGCCGAAGCCCACTACTTTGGCATCCGGGCGTTGCAGTGCAGTTCTTGTCGCTTCGGCACGTCGTTCGGAAAGCTTTTTGTTGTGGTCGGCGATTCCGGTTCTGTCTGTATAGCCCAAAATTTCCAATTCTGATTCTTTTTTCAGCCTGCTTCGGATGAATTCGATAATCGTTTTGTCATTATCCGCAATCACGTGTTTGTCAAAATCGAACAAAATTAAGCTGAATTGCTCGATTTCATAATCGCCGATTTGTTCGGTGCGTTTGTGCTGAACGGTCATCACTTCTATTTCTTTAGTTTTGTTGTCTATAGACTTAACGTTGCCATGGTTATCAACCAAATTTAGCGAGTATATCAGCGGTTCCGGTGATTTGGGGATGAGCTTTTGGAACTGAGCCAATTCCCAATCAATGCTTTCGACCAAATTCCTATCGCCGGATTTTGTGAAAATACTCTCATCGTCGCTACTTTGATATGCTTTCAATTCCCATGATTTCAAACCGGCGTCAGATTGCCCCTTTAGTTTGAATCTGACAATTGGAGGATTGGAGGAACGGTCAATTTTTTCGATAAAAATTGGTTCCAAAATTCTGAAGTCGTTGCTATAAATTTCTACTCTTCGATTTTCAGCTATTTTGTCCGCTTCAGTCTTGGGTGTAGATGCTTTATCGGGTAAATTTTTAGCCTCAATTTTGAATCGTTGCGGATTTATATTCCACACATTTACAAGATAATCTCTGACAGTTTCAGCGCGATTTCGCGATAGTTCAAGGTTTTTGCTTTCTGCACCCATATCAGAATTGCATCCTATTAATACCACATTTGCAGCCGGATACATGTTCAATCTTTCTCCAACAATATTGAGTATATTATGATAAATTTGCAGTGTCGAATCTCTGAATAGGTCAGTCAAATCGAATTGTCTGGCAGCATCTTTACTTATTGATTTGTACCGAGCAGGCAAAGTATGCGAATTATCTTCGAAGAAGACATAGTTGAGCAGTGGGTCGAGCCTATTTGAAATAAATTCTTCGATTCTGAAGAGCGGATTGGGGATTTCATTTCCGGCATTATCCACGCCTACGGCTTCGATTGCACCGCTTAAAGCATAAGTTTTGGGTATCAAAATCGTATCCACTCGTGATATGATTTCCGTATGTATAATTTCAATATCCGTTTCACTTCTGTGATTTTCAATATTTTCGATACCACGCTTATAAGTTACGGCAGTTATCAAATCGGATTCAATTCTGACAGAATCAATTTTGAATTCTTTTTTGAAGACTTCAGGTTTGACAGTTTTCGGGAGTGGCACATATTTTATTGCCACAGACAATCTCAGGCTATTTACTGTCCAATCGGTTTCCTTGACCATATCGGATAGCCCGAAATAATAAAACAACTCGGGGACTATTCGCATGGTGTTGTCCGTATTTAGTGGCATTTCGTAACTTAGCCCGGAAAACAAAGCCATCTGAAAAGTGTTTGCATCGGGCAAATCACCTTCAAATTCGTTTCGGGTCCGTTTTCTGGTGTCGTTACCGTCTTCATCCATAAAAGTACCCACACCTTCAGGCTGAATGATTGTTTCAACTTGATTGAAAGTATAAGTCAGATTTTGTCCGACTCTCATACCTAAGCTGATATTGAATCTTGGTGTCGGTGAATAAATTAGCGCCGGCTCTAAACCAACATTCATGAAACCACTTTCTACAGTATGCTCAAACATACCGTTTAATGGACCTGTTGGCGTGATAACAGTGGTTTCCTCCTCTGCTGACAGAGTACCGCTAAGGGAATGCAGTCCCAATCTCACACCCAAGCTGAATTCTTTGCCAAGGCGGTGCTCGTAGAGCACACCAAAGTTGTATCCAAGCCCTGAGCCTGATTCAAAGCGTGGGCAACAATTGGGGATGCCCGGCAAATTTGTGAATTGAGCGGAATGGAAATTTGGGTTGATTCCGCCATATACTCCGTACTTGGATTTAGTTGTATCGTTTGCAAAAGTGGCACAAATACTTAACAATTGAAATGCAATCATTATCAGCGAGAATTTCACTAAGGTCATTTTTTTCTCAAATTAGTTGATGTTAATTACAAAAATAAAAATATACTTGAAATAGCAATGATATAAGCACACTTTAACAGATTTTTTAGCTTTTTTTACTTGTTTTTAGAGGATTTTTTATGCAAAATATGAATTTTTCCCAAAATGAGATAAAAATATGCCTGAATTGAGGTGAATAGATGTATTAACGTTAGGACTTTATTGCGATTGAAAAGGAATCAAAATTGAACCCAATATGATAGATTTGCCGGATTCATAATATAATTATAGAAATTTCTATACATATGGCAAATATTTTGTTTGATTTGCAGAAAAAAAAGCCAAATTTATTTTGCAGATTAGCACAAAATACTTAATTTAACTTTCATCTGATTTGAAATTATCAGAAAGTATTTGTTCATAAATTTAAGGAGTAGTTATGACAAGTTATATTTACAAACTTTTTGTGTTCATGTTTTTCCCCGTAATTGTTGTTTCTCAGGGCAAAGTCTTGAATGAATCAATACCTGCACCAATGCCCAATCATGAGATTGAATCAATAATTAGCGAGAGCTCGCCCTACTTAGGCTATGATAAGGATATATCGCCTCTGTTGATGGGCAAATACAAAGAATTGGATATTGCTTTCAATTTATTTTCGAACACATTTTTTCCCGGAGTGAATCCATTCGTTTACGAGCCGAAATCCGGTACGTTGATACTTGCCCAATCCAGCCGCGCAAGATTGCCTGAAGGGTCGGATACAGCAGATTTCACGGGCTTTTTATATCTCTATACTTCGCAAGATGGAGGAGAGAATTGGCAGAAACACGAAATTTATCGCAAATGGGGAGAAATTCCTACTAATCCTTCAGTTGCAGTATTAAACCCAAATAATTCAACAGACCCGGCTGATTTTCTCTATGTAATTAATAACCGATATTTTACTACGAATTGGGTAAACGGTGTACCTGTACTTGGGCTATATGGTTGTAAATACCTAATTTTTGAGGGAAATAATTGGAATTATCTCGAATACGATGAAATTGGACCTTTATCTGAAAACCCTGGTAATCAGCAGAGATGGACAATGACCAACAACGTCCCATCTGAACGTGAAAACGGTAATTGGGTTTATACAGCGGGTATATTATCGCCGGTTAATGAGTTCTCCCAATACGGCTCGTATGGAGTTGGCTTTATTAATATAGATGACTCTGATGTAGGCTCGTCAATTCCTGAACAATTTAGACATGACAAATTCAGACCCAGTGCAGCAATGACTTCATCTTACCAGGGACAAATTGAAATTGACGTTGACCCGACAGGAAATGTCTATACAGCCGTAAATAATTATTTTCTCCCATACGAAGAGGACGGAAGAGACAGAGTTGTAGGTGTAGCAAAATCAGTTGATAATGGTAAAACTTATGGTGAATTTAACAAAATGTCTAAGTCAATATTAGAAGATTTCATTACTTTTACAGGTGGCAGCACAAGCATCGGTGTACCTATGCCGGGGAATTATCCTTATAGTTCTAATGGCTTTAAAGTAGTTGCAGAAGATGAATATAGCTTTATTTATAGAATAATTAGTTGGGCTTCAACAGAATCGAGTAATGCATATATAGTAGAAGCATTCAGAAAAGACGGGCAATGGGGATTGAGACAAGTTTCGACCTTTAAGGGGAGAATTCCTTATGTAATTCAAGATACAAGTGCGTCAATAGAGCAAGATGTTATCATGGAAAATTCTCGCCAACACGAACTACAATTATCCATGACTGCCGACGGACAATATTTGGTAGCAAAGTGGATTGACTTTCGGGATGAGCTTGTCTGCTTAGAACCACCTGTGTCAATCATTGGCTCCGGAATATTAGATTCAATATTATCTACGGATATTTTTATTTCCTACAGACCCGTAAACGGTACACAATGGTCTGCTCCACAGAATTTAACTGATGATATTTGGTTTAATAAATGTACTTATATACCGACTATAATTCCAAGTTTGAATAATATTCCGATTTTAGAAAATATAACAGTAAAATTCACAAATCCTTCAGACCCAAGGTATAATTACCCTTACTTCATTCAGAATTATGTAGTTACAACCTCAATTCGTAATCATATTCTGGTTGCATCATACGATGCTATGAACCCGGAGACAATAGGAAATCCCGCACTTCAAAGACCCGAAGGCGTTTGCAATGTTTCGAGTGTGAACGAAGAGAATTATAACTTTAGAATACTTAGTGTATCTCCTAATCCGATTGATGATGAGGGCTATATTAATTACCAATTAGACCATTCGGGATTAGTTACGATGGATATTTACAACTCATTGGGACAAAAGATTTTAAATGTACGCAATCAATTCACTGAAAAAGGGTTATGGCAAGCTAATTTTTCGGCTGCAAATTTACCAACTGGCACTTATTATTGCACTTTAAATTTCAATGGTTACACTTTAACTAAAGCTTTGAATGTAGTGAGATAAATCTTCACGCCGGTTGTTACAACAGACGTGATAAAATAATATTAATTAAGCAAGGGATATAAATTCCTTGCTTTTTTTTATTCCTGTCTGAACTATGATTTGTATGATTTATGGGATTAAGAAAAAGGAATAAAACGCTTTATCGTTTTTTGCCTTTTTTTACCACGAAGTGGTTATTTATCTATAACACAAGTACAGCAGATGTTTTTACCGTCAGGTGTAACACATACCAGACAACTACAAATTGTGCTATTTGTTTGTGAAAGGGGTAAAAGCGAGTTGGTGAGGCAAATTCATGAAGGCTATGGAAGTTCCTTTTCATCGGGTCTGCTCCTATCATCTCCATATCCCCAATATTGCTCTTGAGTTACGGTTGCATTGCTTGTTCCGCCAATGCTCCAATCAACTTTGAATATAATTCCACCACCTAAAGGTCTATCTATACTATAATCATCTATATATTCTTTTGAGTCTGCAAAACTTGCTACGTTCAACATTATTTGATTCGCCACGAAATCCGTAGCATGAGGTATTTCATAAGTATTCGGAGGAGTTCCTTGAGGAACCATTACTTTCATGCTGTGTGCATGAGCCTCGTGTGGCATGGTATAATATGTGTCAGTACCAATTACTACGTCAACGCAAATTGGTTTACCACCTGTAGTTGTTATACGTGTCGGTTCGACAAATGCCGTTACACTCGAAAAATTTGGATTTCCCTTAATGGTATTCATTAAATATAAATCAACAAAACCATGTTTTTCTTCATTTAGTAATACTCCATATTCAGTATCTATATCCCAAGTAACAGAATAATTCAGTGGATTTATGCACAACACACTTGACCTTTGGTCTATTGTCATTGTATGTATTTGACATCTCGTTAAAGATTCTTTCCCATATGGATTAGCTGAACCAGTTATTTGCCATGAAGTTGTAAAATGCTCATCATCTCGTTTGATGTAGCCGATGTAAACATCGGAGAAAGTTGTACCGGATGCGCCACGTACATAGGCGGAATTTCTGGTTTTGGCGTCACCAATGATGATAACATTGCTTGTTGCACCGCTTGCCCTTACCTTACTCAATGCGGCTGTCAAATCTATTATCAATACACGGGAATAAATTTCTGGGTCATTACTCA